>JAAYKF010000094.1 GCA_012522535.1 Bacteroidales bacterium | reverse complement strand
TGTATCTGTTCAAACGGGTAATTCTAACTACTACTTTTTGGGAAATATTTCTGCAGATGCAACTGTTACTGTTGAGTTTGAACCAGTAAGTACAGAACTTTACAACGTAATATTTGATATAAAAAATCAAGATGGCGATGCCATTACAGATGCCATTGTAAGCTTGGGAGAACAAACCAACGAAGCTGGAAACTACAGTTTTGAAGTTCTATCAGGAGCCTATAATCTAACAGTTGTAGCTCAAGGTTATGAGATATATTTAGACAATAATTTTTTAGTTACTTCTGACTTAAATATGCCCATTGTTTTAAATTTAATTGAGCTTTATACCATTAATTTTGTTGTTAAAGATGAAGATGAACAAGAAGTAACAAACGCCATTATCACCCTTGGAGACCAAACCAACGAACAAGGAAACTATGAATTTGAAATCGAGGCTGGAATATATAACTTGTCTATTATAGCCCAAGGATATGAGACGTATTTGCAGGAAGATTTTGAAGTTTCAGCAGATGAAACTGTGTCAATAAGCCTCAATTCTGTTCCAGTAGCCCAACTTCCCATCGACTTTTCTGGACCATGGAAAGGTGAATTGCCATCTGGTTGGACAGAGAATGGCTTGGGTGCCGATTATGCCAATGGTAGTGCAAAACTTGACCATACAGGAGACTGGCTAATGGTTCATTTTAATGATGAAGCAGCCAAAATGTCCCATATAATTAAGGCAAATGGTCAATGGAATGGAAAATTTATGGTAAAACAATCGTCTGATGGACAAAACTGGACAGAAGTTGTTACATACGAAGGCGAAGGTGCTGTGGCAACAACAGATACAGAATTTGAATATAACCTAAATTCTGATACCAGATATTTGAAATGGGAATATACAGAAAAAATAAGCGGAAATACTGGCATTGCAAATATAAAAGTAATGCTACCCACTGAATCATATTTGGTGAGCTACGAAGTTATAGGCGAAAATGGTAGCCTTACAGCAAGTGTTGGCGAAGAGGAGTTTGACTCAGGAACTCAAGTGGAAGAGGGTAGTACAGTCATTTTTAAAGCTATGCCCGACGAAACATATCGAGTAAAAGCTTGGTACTTAAATTCTCAAATTGTTGAAAATCAAACATCAGTATATTACATTGTAAACGACATAAGTGAAGATGTTGAAGTTAAAGTAGAATTTGAAATTGATGATACAAGTATAGAAGAAAACGAAATCCAAACTTCAATATATCCAAATCCATCAAATGGAAAAATAACTATTATATCCAATGCAATTTGCAATATGGAAGTTGTTGATATTCAAGGACGTATTCTGCACACATCTCAAATATTGAGCGGAAGTAACAATCTGGATTTAAGCCATTTGAATAAAGGTATATATATAGTCAGACTCTATAATAATCAAGGAACAACATCTAAAACAATAATCATAACAGATTAAAAATAGATAAAATATCACAAAAGGGGCAAGTTTAGCCCCTTTTGTGTTTTACAAAACTCTCTAATTTGTCTATCATTCGATGTTCACTCGTTGCAAGACTCTATTTTTAATTCTCATTAAATTTCCCACATAAAGTAGCAGGTATTGTTGATTATTAGCTCGTTGTCTTCTCTGCCATTACTAAGGTCATCTATCAGGCTTTCAATTTCTTCGGAGCTTAACTCTCTGCAACTATATATTATGGCAATATTCAGTGCATTTGAATTTCCCAACGAAGCTGTAATGCAATTTCTTGAATTTTCTCTTACGATGAAGTTGTTTATTACTAGAGTTGTAGCCAGAATGTAATCAATAGTAATGGAGTAGGTGCCTGCTTCTATCGATGTTGAAACAAAGCCGTTGTTGTCTGAATAAATTGTAATATCAGTTTTATTGTTTTTAATTTTAATTATAGAAAATGGAATTACTTCCTCTTCTCTATTAAAAACTTGAACTGCCAAAATTCCATTGTTACCTATATTTAATACGGTGTCTGTTATATTAGTAGTATAAGAAGATTGCTGAGCTCTCAGCTCCAGCCTATATTCATGTTTGTATTCTTTTTGCCCGAATATAATTGCCGGCATAAAAAGAAATACTAATATGAGAAATCTTTGCATAAAATAGTTCATTTATTTATCCTAAAATACTTATAATTTACTTGTTTTCTGTGCTAATCTTTATAAATTAACACTCTAATTCTATTGAAAGTTTTCAAGTTCTGAAGCTTTATTGTAAAACCATTTGAGGTTTTATATGTTTTATTTGTATAATTTTCTTCGTTTTCGAAATGGGTATGTTTTCCAGCCAATTTCACAAATTGTTCTTCTAAAAAACTTATTGATTTTTTGAACAATTCATCACTTTGTTCTTGTAATTTTGCGTCTATTAAAAATGCTTCTTTCCATTCAATTAGTACTGCTCTTACCAAATCACTTTCTTTTGAAACATAATAGTCTATAGAATTTTCAATCAGTTTGTTATTGTACAAAAATACTTTAGCAGTATCTATTTCATATTTATTAGGATTAGGATAGTAGGATTCATCTATACCAAGATTGTATGTAGGCGTATTGTCGATAGCTCCCCATTCTAATTCTTTTTTACTAATATCATTTAATTTTAAGCTTCCTAAGTCTGACAAAATAATATTAAATCGTTTAATGAAAATACTTCCGTTATGAGCCATAGATTTAAAATTATCAGGTTTGGAACTTGTTTCTATAAATATAGTTTCATCCACACTATATTTTCTGAAATCTCTTAGACCAATATGATAAATCATATATGGCCAAATTTCTGTCGTTATGGCATTGGGAAATGTGCCAACATTTGAGGTCTCTTCATACTCACCATCTTCTTCACGCTTAATTTCAGATATGTAATCTAAAACTTGATCTGTGTAATTTTTCATTATTAGAAGTATTCTCATATTATCTTCTCTCTCTTGTTCTGTTGTTCCGCTGGTCCCATAGCAAAAATAAAATTCAATGGTGTTATCTTCACCTTTTTTCTCAAATAAGGCTTCCTTGTTTTTAGTGTCAACAATATCTTGAAAAGCTTCAAAAGCTATAATAGAATATTCGTAGTTAACAGAATCCACAGGATACAATTTTATGGTGAATTTTGTCCCCAAAGAAAATGAAAAACCACTTGCTGCTATGGTTGGAAGCTCCTGTGATTGAGCAATATATGCCATTGCTAAAAATATAATTGTGAAAATTTTTCTCATTTTTGTGTTTTTTTTGATTGTTATTATTGTCTTATATGCTCCTATAATTTGCTAACATCTTACTAATGGACAAATATAAAGAATGTTTTAATACAAATTATTCAGACAGTACAAACTGTTATGTTTTCTTTAATTTATCATGCAAGCTAAGTGTTCATCCCAGCCGTCACCGATGTAACCACCAAGGCACAGAGGATTTTCGTGTAAACTGTGTTATTTTGTCTTCGACAAAATAAATTCCAAAAAATATGCTTTCGTCTCTGTTTTAGGTGTTTTTTGTCAGAGACAAAAAATAATTAGCGTAGGCAACACCTCCGTGTCCTCTGTGATTTCTCCGTGTCTCCGTGGTTAAAATAAAAGCTATGTTTCAAAGTTTCCAATTTTCTATGTTTCAAGGTTTCAAAATTTCCATCTTTTAACTCATCAAAACAGTTTATGTTGTATTTTTTTATAATTTTGCAAACAAATTGAAAAATATGGGACTAAAATGTGGTATTGTTGGCTTAACCAACTCTGGAAAAACAACTCTATTCAACTGTATATCCAACACAAAAGCCGAAGCAACAAACTTTGCCTTTAGCACAAATAAATCCAATTTGGGAGTGTGTTATATTCCAGACACACGTCTTATGGAGATTGACCGAATAAAAAAAGCAGAAAGAATAATTTTTACAGATATGGAAGTGGTTGATATTCCCGGATTGGCAAAGGGCTCCAGTCAAGGCGAGGGGATAGGCAACTCATTCCTTGCCGACATTCGTCAGGTAGATGCAATAATTCATGTTGTTAGATGTTTCGACGACCCCAATATGCCACATATGGAAGGCTCTGTTGACCCCATCAGAGATATTGAAACCCTCGATTTGGAATTGCAAGTAACTGATTTAGAGCAGATTGAAAGGAAAATTGCAAGAACAGAGAAGATTGCAAAATCGGGAGATAAAGATGCAAGAAAAATCCTAGAAACTCTTCATAAAGCCAAAGAACATTTAGAAAATTTTGAAAATATTCGCTCTTTAGACCTAAGTTCAGAAGAGCAAAAACATATTGCTGATTTAATGTTGCTAACGCAAAAACCTCTAATGTTTGTTTGTAATGTTGACGACAGTAGTGCTAAATCAGGCAATGATTACTCTAAAGCTGTTGTTGAAAACCTAAAAGAAACAGAAATTCCTGTAGTGGTTGTTGCAGGAAAAATAGAGTCTGAAATTGCCGAATTAGAAGACGAAGAAGAACGAATGATGTTTCTTGAAGACTTGGGACTTACAGAACCCAGCGTGAATATATTGGTCAGAAAAGCTTACGAACTGCTAAATCTTATTTCATTCTTTACTGTTGGAGAAAAAGAAAACAGAGCTTGGACAATTAAAAGAGGAATGACAGCACCCAATGCTGCAGGAGCAATTCATAGCGACCTTGAAAGAGGTTTTATACGTGCCGAAGTTATAAAATATTATGACCTTATAGAGCTGGGAACAGAAGCCAAATGTAAAGAAGCCGGAAAAATGAGCGTAGAAGGAAAAAATTATATAGTGGAAGATGGCGATGTTTTACATATCAGATTTAATGTGTAAAAGGTTTTACAGTTTTATAACTATGATTTACTAGAAAAATAAAATCCCTAATAATACATACACTCTTTCAACTTATCTTCAATATGCATTTTCCCATATTGCTGGGCTGCTCTTAGGTCTTTACACATCAGCGTTTTATTGCCTAAGTAATTGTAAATCATAGCTCTACTAAAATAAGCATCAGCATAATCGGGCTTTATTTCTATGGCTTTGGTCAAATATTCTATAGCTTGATAATGGTCATTTCTATTGGAAAGCATCACGCCAATATAATAGTGCGATTCGGCACTATTGGGCTTATATTTCAAAGATTTTTCGAAGTGATAAATTGCACTATCCACATTTGATATGCTATACATTTTCAAACCTTCAACAAAATGCTCTTTATAGGCTTTTTCCTTGTCAACACAAGAAGTGGCTATAAACAAAAGTGATACAAATAAAAATAAAAGCTTACGCATAATAAATCCTTTTTTTACAAAAATAATCATTTTTGATAGTTTCCATTGCCAATTAAGATTACTTAACAAGGCTTTTTATTACGAAATCCAAGAAATTAAGCTCTTCAAAAGTCTATTTAACTTGCCATATGGCGGATAACGAAGAGAATAATCAATTAAAAACGATTTTTTCATCACACTTTTTCTATGGGATAATGTGTCGAAGCCCGCTTTTCCATGATATTTGCCCATGCCACTGTTTCCCACGCCACCAAAGGGTAATGATGTGGTAGTTATGTGCGATAATGTGTCGTTGATGCAAACGCCTCCAGACGAAGTTCTTGAAAGAATTGTCTTTGTAAAATCTGAGCTTTTTGAGAAAATATATAGTGCCAAAGGTTTGGGTCTGGAATTTATATATTCTATAACATCTTCTGTATCAGAGTATTCTATTATGGGCAAAATAGGTCCAAATATTTCATCTATCATCACTTTTGCGTCAGCTTTAATATTGGTCAAAATTGTGGGCTCAATATATTTTGCTTCGGCATTGGTTTTCCCGCCATACACTATTTCGCCCTCCAAAAGGTAGTTCTTAAGTCTGTTGAAATGTTTTTCATTAATTATGCGAGCATAATCTTTAGATATTTCTGCATTTTGACCATAAAACTCTTCAATTGCTTTTTTCAGATCCTTGATTAAATTCTCTTTTTGTTCTTTATGAACCAAAACATAATCGGGAGCGATGCAGGTTTGCCCAGCATTGAAAAATTTACCCCAAACTATTCGGCGAGCAGTGGTTTTTAGGGCTATATTTTTATCAACAATGCAAGGACTTTTTCCACCCAACTCCAATGTTACTGGCGTAAGGTGCTCAGCAGCAGCACGCATTACAATTTTCCCTACTGCCGAACTACCAGTATAGAAAATATTGTCAAATTTCAGTTTTAACAAGCTTTCCGAAACGGCAGCATCACCCTCAATAACTTTAATATAATTTGCATCAAAGTTTTCATTTATCAATTTGGCAATAATATTGGAGCTGTTTTCAGAAATTTCGGAGGGTTTCAAAATTGCACAATTTCCAGCGGCAATATTGGCTATCAAAGGCGAAATTATAAGCTGAAAAGGGTAGTTCCAAGGTGCTATAATCAGCACCACACCCAGAGGTTCAGCCTTGGTGAAGCTATATCCCGGCTGGTGCATAAATGGAGTTTTTACAAATTCGGCCTTCATCCATCTTTTTAAATTCTTAATGGCAAAATCTAATTCCATTAAGCTTATTTGAATTTCGGAAAAATAATTTTCAAAATCAGGCTTGCTAAGGTCTTCTTTAACAGCATCTAAAATTTGTTTTTCATAATCAATTATTAATTTTTTAAGCTTTTTAAGCTGAAAAATTCTATATTTGTACTTTAAAGTGTTTCCAGAATTGAAAAACTCTCTCTGTCGATGCAAAATATTTGAAAAACTCATACTATATTTTTTAACAAAAGTAATGATTTTATCCGTATAATTGTGGTGTAATATTAAGTTTAAACTTATAAAATCAGAAAGTTATGAAGCATAAACATAATAAGAAATCAAAAAATATTAAACAGAATCTTCCAAGTGATAAAATGGATTTTTCGGATAAATTTGATCTCTTTTTTGAAAAACATTCAAAGCTATTTCTAATTTTAAGTTTGGGTTTTACTCTGATTTTTTCCTTTCTACTTTTTGATCTCCGAGTTAGCGATGGTGGCGACGATTCGGCATACATTGTTAGGGCATATAATTTTATAAAGCAGGGCGAATTTCCATCTTTTCAAGGTCCCCTTTATCCCATTGTTTTGTCCCTGTTTGTGGCAGTTTTTGGGGTGAAATTGGGGGTTTTAAAAGTTGTCTCACTTTTGGCAATGGTAGGGCAGGCTTATTTTCTCTATAAGGCTTTCTACAAGCGTATTCCAGCCTCAATTCTTTTTCCATCGCTTTTAGCAATTTCACTCTCAACTTCCATGCTATATTTTTCAAGCCAAACATATAGCGAAGCCTTTTTTATGCTCCTACAATCTATATTTTTCTTTCTATTCTTTAAATATTTTATCGATTTTTCTGAAAAATACGAAATGAAAAAAGATTATAAAAAGCTAGTACTCTTTGGGTTATCTGCTTTTGCCCTAATTTGGACCCGAAATGTGGCTTATGGGCTAATTGTAGTCCTTATCGCATATTTTATCCTTAGTGGTGAATGGAAAAAGATACTCTATTCGCTTGCTTCAATTTTCGCCATGGCAATACCATTTGAGCTTATAAAAAAGGTTTTTTTCTCAGCCGATACTTTGCAAATAAAAGAGCAATCTTCAGGTTTTATGCTAAAACACTACTACAATCCAGCTTTGGGAAATGAAGATTTTATGGGCTTTGTGGAGAGGTTTTTTACAAATATAAAGTTGTATCTATCCAAACATCTATTCACTTTTATGGGGTTTAAGCCTGTAAATTCGCCGCAACCAACTGAAATACTTGGTTTTATAGTTGTGGCACTTCTTGTATTGGCATTTATTTTCGTTCTAAAAAAGAACAGATATTTGCTTTTTACCATTATCTATCTAACAATAATGTATGGCTTAACCTTTATCCTTGTGCAAACACATTGGGATCAGGCCCGATTAATAGCACCCTTCTACTTTCTTACAATTTTGATGATGTCGGCAGCATTTTACTATTTGTTGAAAATGAAGGCATTTAAAAAGTTTCAGTTTCTATACTTAATTCCATTAGTAATTGTCATTTATCTCTCTGGTAGTCGAGCGGTTGAGACTTCCAAAAATCATTCCAAGGCACTGAAGGCTCATCTGGCAGGAAATATTTTCTACGAAATGACACCCGATTGGGCTAATTTTATAAAAATGAGTCAGTGGGTGGCAAAAAATATCGACAAAAAAGAGGTTGTAGCATCGCGCAAACCCGAAATTGGTTTTGTTTACAGCGGAAGAAGCTTTCATGGAATTTATAATGTAACAAGTTTAGACCCAGAAGATTTGGTGCAAGGCATTGAAAAAGAGGGGTTTGTGCCAATTTCTATTGATATAAGAGGTATCGATACAGACCTAAATATTCAAGATTTTCATTTGAGAAATAGTAAGTTTTTACACTATTATCTCAATGCAGGTCTGATAGATGAATATGGCAGAACGAATCAGTCGCATGTGGTTTCTGTTTATCTTTTCCCAGATAGCCTTATGGCTGAAATTGAAGCTCAATTAACTGATTATGAGATAGAAACGACAGATGTAATTCAGGTTATGAAAAAAGTTCAGGATGAAAATTGGACCTTTGCCATTCATAGTCCAGATGAACTTTTGGAAGAAATTAAAGAATTTAATGTGAAATATTTTATCCTTGCAAGTTTGCGAAAAATAGAATCCAATCCACAAGAGGGAATAATTACTACTTTGCACAGATATTTGTATTTTATACAATTAAAATATCCTAATTTTTATACACCAATTCACACCATTGGAACCACTGAACCCACAACTTTGGTAAGATTAAACTATTAAAAAATGTCTATTAAAAATCACTTCGAAAAACAAGCCTCTACTCGCATAAAATATAGAAAATCCAAAAGATATTATTGGGATTCCATCACATCATATATCGATTATTTTATTCATCCCGATTATTCAGTTTTGGAGTTGGGATGCGGTACAGGAGAACTTTTAAATAAAATAAAATCTAAGGATAAGCTTGGAATTGATTTCTCTGAAGCAATGATTAAAAATGCCCAAGAGCAGTTCCCAGAGATTGATTTTAGGCTAATGAGTGCCGAAAATTTGGAAATTAATCGAAAATTTGATGTGATAATTCTTTCCAATTTAATTGGTCATTTAGACGATATTCAATTGGTTTTCAGTCAGTTACATAAAGTGTCGCACTCGCAAACAAAAATTATTGTTAGTTATCACAACTCTTTGTGGGAGCCACTGATTAGTTTGGCAGAGTTTTTCAGATTAAAGCGTAAAACCCCACGTCAAAGTTGGCTTTCAGCAAAAGATATTTCAAATTTGCTCTATCTTTCTGGTTTTGAGGCATATAGGCACGCTCGAAAAATGCTAATCCCATATAATATTCCCATAATTTCGTGGTTTGTAAATAAATATTTGGCAATGTTGCCCGGCTTTAACGCACTCTGTTTAAATAGATTTGTTTTTGCCTGTCAAATGCCCAATTCTGATGATTTTTCGCAAAAATATACAACTTCGGTGGTAATTCCGGCTCGCAACGAAGCAGGAAATATCGAAAATGCAATTATGCGAATGCCGAAGTTTGGAAAAGAAGTGGAAATTATTTTTGTGGAAGGAAATTCCACCGACAACACTTGGGACACAATTCAGAAAGTTGCAGAAAAATATTCACAAACCCATAATATTAAAATTTGTCAGCAGGACGGGAAAGGGAAGGGTGATGCAGTTCGCAAAGGCTACTCCATTGCCACAGGCGATATTTTAATGATATTGGATGCCGACCTAACAGTGCCACCCGAAACATTACCTAAGTTTTATGATGCTCTGGCAAGTGGCAAAGGCGATTTTATAAATGGTTCCAGATTGGTATATCCGATGGAAAAAAATGCTATGCGTTTTCTAAATATGTTGGGAAATAAAATGTTTAGTTTGGGGTTTTCGTGGATGTTGGAACAGCAGATAAAAGATACACTTTGCGGAACAAAAGTTATGTTCCGACACGACTATCTAAAACTTGTAGAAAACAGAAACTACTTCGGTAATTTCGATCCTTTTGGCGACTTCGACCTGATTTTCGGTGCTTATAAATTAAACCTGAAAATCATAGACTTGCCCGTTAGATACAAAGAGAGAATTTACGGAGACACCAATATTTCTCGCTTTAAACATGGATTGGTTCTGCTCAGAATGTGGTTTTTTGCCGCTGGTAAAATTAAATTCAGAATTTAAAAATCTTAAAAATCAACGGCTTTTACAAGGCTTTAATTATCAGTAAATGAACAAAAATCCATATATTTGCAAAAAATATATTTATGAAACGAAATTTTATTTTTCTACTAATTATCACTCTGATGGCGGTTTCGTGCCAGCAGTTGTCAGTTATCCATTTGGAGCAAAATCAAGAGGATAAACAGAAAAATGGCATTATTTATAACCTTCCTAAAACAGCTTTTTTGATAAATGTTGATGTGGAAAAAAACATAAGCATTAAAGGACCTTATGCCGAACATGCTGATAAATATTTGGGGTTAAGAAATGTAATTAGTTCTAATACAGAGTCTTATGTGATTAAAAATATTGAAATTGAAACTGTTTTAATTCCCGATACTTCGCAATATTATCTAATTCCTATGCCATCAAAATTTAAGAAAAATGATGATTTTACTTATATTTTGAATGATAATTTAGGTTTTGAAACTGTGGGATTAAATTTGGAAAATAGAGATAATAAACAAGCCAGTTTTGAAATAAATACAAAACCACAGTCGTATCCAAATTTGTTCAAACTTTATGCAGACAATTCGCAAGTAGAGCGTATCGACACCGTTTATGAGCTAGTGCAAATGGACTCAATTGTTATGTCGAAACCCATAATTAAAAGATCTTTGGTAACAAAAACTTTAGAACAACGTGCCGAGGAAGCAGCAGATTATATTCTTAAGTTTAGGATGAAACGCTTCGAGCTTTTAAGTGCATATCAGGAAGTACCTTATTCTAAAGAGGCATTTGAATACCTCACAAGAGAACTAGAAGATACTGAAAATAAGTACCTTGAGCTATTCACTGGGATAAATTTGACTGAAATAAATTCACATCAATTTATACTTGTCCCAGAAAAAAATGATAGAAATTCTAATGTGAGAATATTTGGATTTTCTACCAGCGAAGGTATCACCGATATTGACGACGTGGATAGTGAAATCTACTCCATTGAGTTTGAGTCGCTGTCGAGTTCGGATTATTTGGACACCTTAATTGTTAATAATATTAAAGCTTCCAAAAATAGAGGATTGGCATATCGCGTGCCTGAATTATGCAGAGCACACATAAGTGTTGATGGAGAAGCAATACCGCAATTCCATAACTTTCAGATACTTCAGTTCGGAAACATACACCATTTACCAGCAAATAAAGTACAAATAATGTTTAACGAAAACAGTGGAAGTCTTAATTATATTCGGTTAAAAAAATAAAATTACTTTTTTGTTGAACAAAATCAAACTATCTTTGGCAGCTTAAAATATTAATGATGGACAAGAACACAATTATTGGATTAGTTTTAATTTTTTTACTTTTTATAGGATTTAGCATGTACACTGCTCCCTCGAAAGAGGAGAGGGAAGCGGCAATGCGTAGCCGCGATTCCATAGCCCAAGTCTTGGAAGAAGAGAAACGCATAGCCGACTCACTATATGTTGTAGAGCAGGAAGAAGTAGAAGTTATCGAAGTTGTAGGTGATGACGCAGCTGTTGTGGCTGTTCAGGCGGGAAGTTTTACCCAAAATACAACCATAGAAGAGCAAGAAATTGCAATAGAAAATGAGTTGATAAAATATACCTTCACTAACAAAGGTGGACGCATTAAAAAAGTTGAACTGATTGATGTTAAAACCTTTGATGGTCGCCCATTGGTGCTTTTTGACGAGGATGATTCTCGATTTAGTTTCTCATTCTTTTCTAACAGTATGTTGGTTGAAACCGACAAAGTTTTCTTTGAATTACAAAATGATAATTTACCAGAGAAAGTTTCAGGAAATGATAGTGTAGTACTTGTATATCGCCTTTTTCCATCAAATGAAGTGGCATTAAATGAAGAGGAGGTTTTGTCGGAAGTAGAAACTTCAGAAAATATTCAAATTCCTGATAGAAGCAGCTATTTAGAACTAAGATATGTTATTCGTGGAAACGACTATATGACTCCCATGTCATTGAATCTCAGTAATATGAGCGGTGTTATTCAAGCTAATTCTACGAGTTTAGATTTAGTTTGGGAAGCAGATATCAGACGTTTGGAGAAAAATCAGAAATATGAGGGTATGAACACCACCATATTTTATTATGATGGTAATGATGTGGATAAAATTTCTGAGAGCAAACTTGCCAAAAAAGATTTTACTACAAGCTTAAAATGGGTCTCTTTTAAACAACATTTTTTCAGTGCAACACTTTTGGCTTGCGAAGAGAATTTTGAGAGTGGAGATATTGAAACCCAAAAGGTTGACAATGAAGAAGAGTATCTGAAAAATGCCAGAACAAATTTAATTATACCCATAAAGTCATTAGATGACGCCAGCTTTAATATGCAATGGTTTTTTGGTCCAAACAAATACTCAATTCTAAGTTCGTATGACCAAAAAATGGAGCGTCAAATACCCCTTGGTTGGAGTTTTGCTCCCATCAGTTGGATTAATAGATTTGCTGTAATTAAGGTGTTCAATTGGTTAGAAAACTACGGAATAAGCTACGGAATTATAATATTAATATTGACGGTAATATTAAAATTAGTACTTCTTCCTATTGCGTATAAAACTTATATGTCGTCGGCAAAAATGCGACTTTTAAAACCAGAAATAGAAGCCATTAATGCCAAATATCCCAAGCAAGAAGACTCCATGAAAAAGCAACAAGCCGTGATGGCTTTGCAAAAGAAGGCGGGTGTGAATCCCATGGCGGGCTGTTTACCCATGCTTTTGCAGCTACCCATACTGTTGGCAATGTTCCGATTTTTCCCCACTTCGTATGAATTGAGACAACAGCCGTTTTTGTGGGCTACCGACCTTTCGTCATACGACTCAATTTTAGACTTACCTTTTAGTATCCCTTTTTATGGTGATCACGTAAGTTTGTTTACTTTGATGATGACGCTTGCAACACTACTCTATACCCATTTGAATAATAAAATGATGAATACTGGTGCCCAAAATATGCAAGCAATGAAGGTGATGATGTACTTTATGCCAGTTATGTTTTTGGGTATCTTCAACAACTATTCGTCGGCATTAAGCTACTACTACTTCTTGGTAAATATGATTACGTTTTTACAAATGTTTGGATTTAGATATTTGGTAAATGAAGACAAGCTTAGAGCCAAAATGGAAGCCAACAAGCAAAAGCCTGTGAAAAAATCTGGTTGGGCAAAACGATTAGAAGAGATGCAAAAACAGCAGCAACAGGTACAACAACAGCAAAAGAAAAGAAGATAAACTGTATAGAAGAATTAAAATTTAAATAGCACTAATACAGATATAAAATCGGTATTATATAGCTTCTGATTTATTTTTCATAATTTGATAAAGCAAATCTCTGGCTCTAAAGAGTTGAGCTTTAACGGTTCCAAGAGGAAGATTTAGCTCGGTGGCAATCTCCTCATAAGTATATTCACTAAAATATCTCAACTCGACCAAAGTGCGATAGTGTGGTTTAAGTTTCTTAACCACCGAACGCATCACTTTTCTTTTTTGCTTCTCAATGTAGTTTAGTTCAGGGTCAGGATCGTTGCTTTCAATTTGCAATGAGTAGTCGCTTTCAGCATCATCGTATGGGGAATCTATAGAAATAATTGTGTTCTTTTTTTTTCTCATAAAATCGATGCAATTGTTGGTGGCAATTTTAAAAAGCCAAGTGCTAAAAGCGTAGTTTGGTGAATATTTCGAAAGATTATTAAAAGCTTTTCCAAAGGCTTCTATGGTCATATCTTCGGCATCGTATGGGTTGTTGGTCATTTTTAACAACATGAAATATAGTGAATCTCTGTAGTTTTCCATCAACTGTGCGTATGCTTTTTGGTCTTGTTCATTCACGGCTTTCAAAACCAAATCATAATCGCGTTGTGCTTTTTCTGTTAAGTTTACTTTTATTTCCATACGTTCTCTTTAATAATATAATTTGAAAACATCCAAATAGGATTTAATACTGAAAAATAGAAATCGTATATAGGTGCACGAAACCATAAGCCTTTTTCTTCCAATTTTTTTGCTGATTTATAAAATATAACCAATTGCGAAGATAGTCTAAATATGTATATGAAACCTATAATTGAGCATAAAAAATAATTTGAGAAGGAAAAAACGACTGCTATTATTGTTAAAACATGAAATAAGAAAGCACTTAAACCATAAGTTCCTGTACGGATTTTGGTGCTAAATTTATAATGTTTACTGGCTGCTAAATGTCGTTTTTTTTGCCTAAACCACGACTTAAAATTCCTTGGAGGTATTGAAACTGTATGTGCATCACTGGAAATAGAAATGCTTGTATTGCGTTTGTGGGCATACTTATTTACAAACAAATCATCATCTCCAAAAGGTATTTTGTAGTGCGAAGTGAGACCTTTGTTCTTTACAAAAATATCTTTAGTATAAGACAAATTCCTGCCAACCCCCATATATGGTCTTCCGCCGATAGCTGCCGAAAGGTATTGAATGCCAGTGTGTAAGGTGTCGTAGCGAACAAGCCTGTTTAGAAGTCCAGGTTTTTTTTCATACTTGCCATAACCAAGAACAAATTCAGTTTTTTCGTCGGCATATGCAGACATCATCCCCCTAATCCAATTTTTTGATTGAGGATAACAATCGGCATCGGTGAGAAGTACAACAGGGTTTTGAGCCAATTTTATACCCACAGAAAGTGGGAATTTCTTCCCTCGAACAAAGCTCACAGTACGGTTTGTTTTTGCCACTTTAAAATGTGGATATTTAGCCTTTAAATCAATGAGCAAAAACTCTGTATTATCGTCAGAATCATCGTTTACAAGAATGACTTCATAATTTGGATAATCTTGTTCCAAAATCATGGGCAAGAACTCTCTAATGTTCTGAAACTCGTTGTGAGCACACACAACTACCGAAACAGCTTGCAAATTTGTATCCGATTTTTTTTCTTTATAAAAAGCCAATTTTCGGAAAAATATCCAGTAATAAATCATCTGAATTAGGAATACAAAACTTAGAGCATAAATTATTATTGCCTGCGGTGAATATGGCTCAAATGAATATATAAATTCAAGAATGTTGTTATACATAATTTCCTAATCAAATACAAAGTTAAAGTTTCGATAGCAAACCGCCATCATTAGTAGAGTTGACTTATTAACATAGAAAAGTTTATAGTAGAGGAAATTGATACATAAGTAGATAATAATATTG
>JAAYKF010000093.1 GCA_012522535.1 Bacteroidales bacterium | reverse complement strand
CATTATGTCATCAATAGTAACATTAGCATCAGGAAGAGCAACAAGACAATTGTCTGAAAAAATTGCAGAATCATTTGGAAAAAAACTTAGTGAAGTTATAATTTCAACTTTTAGTGATGGTGAATTTCAACCTTCGTACGAAGAGACTCTTAGGGGTAAAGATGTTTTTATTATTCAATCAACATTTGCACCATCGGATAATATAATTGAATTATTAATGCTAATTGACGCTGCAAAAAGAGCTTCTGCCAGAAGTATAGTGGCTGTTATTCCATATTTTGGATATGCACGTCAAGACAGAAAAGACAAACCAAGAGTTTCAATTGGGTCGAAATTAATGGCAAATTTATTAACAGCATCTGGCGTTAATAGAGTTATTACAATGGATTTGCATGCCGACCAAATTCAGGGATTTTTTGATGTTCCAGTGGATCACCTATATGCATCAACAGTTTTTGTACCATATATAAACAATCTAAACCTATCAGACTTAGTAATGGCATCGCCCGACACTGGCGGAACACGAAGAGCTGCTGCATATGCAAAATTCTTAAACGCCGATTTAGCAATTGGCTACAAACAGAGAGCTAAAGCCAATGTAGTTTCGCAACTCCAAATTATTGGTGATGTGAAAGATAAAAACGTTGTTATAGTGGACGACATTATAGACACAGCTGGAACAATAACAAAAGCTGCCGACCTGATAATGGAAAATGGTGCAAAGAGCGTTAGAGCCGTTTGTACTCACGGTCTTCTATCGGGGAATGCCATAGAAAGAATTGAACAATCGTCGCTTTGCGAAGTGATTATTACAGACACAATTCCACTTAGAACTCCTTGCGAAAAAATCACTCAAGTTTCAGTTGCAAGTGTATTTTCTGACGTAATAACCAGCGTTATAACTGGTGTTTCAATCAGTAGTCATTTTAAATTTGCAACCATACAGTAAATGCATATAATATTATAATGAGGAAATATCTATTATCAATATTGATATTGTGTTGTGGCATAGTTGTTACAGCACAAAAATCTGAAAAAATAAAAATTAGTGGAAGTGCTAAGAATAATAAAGGGGCTAAAATAGTCCTTGAATATTTTGATTTTCACAACAATCCAAAAATTGACTCAGTTGATATTGATAAAAGTGGAAATTTTAAAATTGTATCTAACATAAATACTTATGGATTTTATAGATTATTATCTGGCGACAGCAAGATTTTGTTAGTTCTGAAACCGGGTGAAGATATAAAAATTGATGTAGATTTTAATGAAGCATTTGGTTTACTGAAGAGCAAGGGTTCTGATGAAATTTCGCAAATGATTGAGTTTAAAAAGACGGAAGATGACTATAAAGCTATTTTAGACAGCATATACAACTTGTTTCAATCGTATAATAATCAAGGGATTACAGAGCATAACCTTTCACTTCAAGAGGATTTTGCTAAAACTGAAAAAGATAAATTTGATGCTTTTGCTGAAATTATAAAATTGAAACCAAATTTATTATCAAATTTAATTTTTGTTGAACATCTCCCCTTTGCCAACTATTTTTGGGCATACGACACCGTTTGCACATCATTGAAAGATAATTTTTCTGACAATATATTTTTCAAGGAGCTTCAAAAAAAGATAATTCCCGAAAAACATATAAATATTGGTCAAGTGGCACCAGATATTGCTCTTGCGGATACAAATGGAAATATTATCAAACTTTCGTCATTACGCGGCAAATATGTTTTGATAGACTTTTGGGCATCGTGGTGTGGCCCTTGCAGACGCGAAAATCCAAATCTTGTAAATGTTTATAACAAGTACAAAGATAAGGGTTTTGAAATTTATGCTGTTTCGTTAGACAGATCTAGAGATGGCTGGATAAATGCCATTCACAAAGACAATTTGACTTGGTTTCATGTTAGCGATTTGAAATATTGGGAATCGGAGGCTGCCGCTCTTTACGGCGTTAAGGGCATACCTTTCACAGTGTTATTAGACCCTGAGGGCAAGATTATGAATAAGGGTATCCGCTCGCAAGAACTGGATTTAATTTTAGAATCGGTCTTAAAGTAGCTTAGCCGATTATAGCCTTTGCTACTTTATCTGCCAATCGGCTGGCTCCAAATCTAAGCATTGTGTTGTTCATCCATTTTTCGCCCAAAATATAATATACCAATTTAATGTATAACAAGCTATCTTTGGGCTCAGCAATACCACCTGCTGGTTTAATCCCTACCATTTTACCAGTTTTGTCGTAATGTTCTTTTATGGCAGTAAGCATCACAAACATGGCTTCTGGGGTGGCATTAACAGCAACTTTTCCAGTTGATGTTTTTATAAAATCGGCACCCGAATCTATGGCTATTTTAGATGCTTGGTAAATATTTTCTACTGTTTCCAGTTCGCCAGTTTCTAAAATCACCTTCAATTTTGCTTCACCGCATGCCTCTTTTATTGCCTTAATTTCATTAGATACTTTTTCAAAATCGCCCTCTAAAAATGAGCCTCTTGAAATTACCATATCCACCTCGTGAGCACCCTGTTCTACTGCATATTTCACCTCAGCCAATTTAACCTCTATGGGCGACTGTCCGGCCGGGAAAGCACCTGCCACACAGGCAACTTTTATATCGGTATTTTGGAGTTCTTCAAGGGCGGTTTTGATAAAAACAGGATATACGCAAACCGCTGCTGTGGAGGGCAAACTTGCATTATCAAGGGGGTAATTTTTAGTTTTATGGCAAAGTTCACGCACACGCTGATGTGTATCGGAACCTTCTAAGGTGGTAAGGTCGATGCAGTTTAAAACCAATTTATAAGCCTCTTTTTCCGAAAAGGGCAATTCCTTAGAATTTATCTTTTTAATTTGCTGATTTACAAAGTCTTGTGTCATAATATTATCTAATTAAAACCATTTTTCCAAACTCTTTAGTGAAATATTTAGATGCCGAAGTATGTCGCTTTTCAATATCTTCGCCACCAATATTTGTTACAATTCTGTACAAATATACACCGTTTGCCAATAAATCACCAAATTGGTCGCGACCATCCCAGGCATATTCAGTTATATTTCTACCTATTTTTATATTTCCAAGTTCTGTTAAATCAATCTCTCTTACCAATTTTCCAGAAATTGTCATTATTTGAATTTTGAAATATGTGGGAATTTGCGAGCCTGTGAGCGTAAATACAAATCGAGTGGAAGTGGAAAAAGGATTGGGCCAATTCATCACCTGAGTGATTGTTGATTTATTTATGACCTCAAATTTTATTTCATATTTTTTATTTCCCGAAATATTTCCCGATTTATCCATTCCTTCAACCATCATTGAATAAATCCCATCTTCTGCAAAATCGGCATCATAAATTATATGAGATTTATTGGCTGATGTTGCAGGTATAAATTTCATAATTTCTTTAGCACCATCGTGGAAAGGAATCCTTACATATTCAAAATTATTGGGGTGTTTTATTTGTATTCTAAAATTGGCAGTATCGCTCTCCTCGTTGAGTAATAAATATGGATTTTCATCTTTTAATGTAACCTGTATTTGCGGTTTTGCCGAAACTATATCTCCGTTCATAATGTGCTGCCCATCGAATGTTACATCCATTATGGGGTTTATCTGATCTATATTTACATTGAAATAAAACTCAGCAATATTGTTAAAATGGTACATCTCCACTTGGTCGTTATCTGGGTTAAATTCCACTTGCAAAATATTTGCTCCCGATAGGTTCATGGTAGAAAACTCAACGGTGTCGGTCAGAACATCGTCAGCAGGATGATTTCTTAGTCGCTTATAAATTGTTTTTACAGGTATATTATCTTTTATAATTCTATAAACCACCAAAAGGCTATCCATATCCACACCTCCGATATTTCGGGTAGAAATTGATAATCGCAGGGTATCTCCCTGATTTAGAGATGGTTTGGAGAAGCTAAAATTCACACTTGGGTCTATGGCTGTTTCGGGTGCAGGGTCATAAACCAAGTGCCAACGCTCAAGCTGCGATGGTGTATTATTGACTATGTCAGATGAGTGAAATTTCAGTTTGATGTACGGAAAAACTTCAGCAGGAACTCTCTCATTTAGGTCATAAACATCCAATGAATCAGTGTCTAATCTATTTATGATTGTATGCTCTACGCCGTTGGTATCGACGGCTACAAGGCGCACAAAGACCTCATCGGTGCTTGGCTCTTCCATACTTTTATATCTCCAATGCAGACTACCCCATTTTAGTGCCGGACCAAAAGTTTCGGAGGTCATATCACCTTCATCCCAGGTGGTGGCATATTCGGTGTCTAAGCCTATGATTTGCGATGCATTGGCAGCTACTACTTCTTTTATGACAGGGTCGCCCATGGCTACTCCTTTTTGCCCAAAAATTATATATGGATTTGTAGATTGCAATGTTCTAATTTTTGTGCTTCCGAAGGACTCAAAGGCTTGATACAGCTCTTCTGAGTATTCAGTGGCAAAGTGATTTCGGTGGCTCATTGCCAAAATATAATAATCGTTGGGAATGGAATTTAGGTAGTTGGTTAAATTCTCTCTGTGTGCCTCGGTATGTGTAAAAAAGTCGGCTACGTAGGTGGTATAGTCTTTACAAATGGCTTGCCCCACATTTCCAATGGAGTCTGGATTTAGCCAAAAATCGCCAGAGATAGGATTTATTACAGCTATTTTCATTCCATTTCCGCCATTGCTCAGGCACGACCAAATGTCCAAAACAGAGCCATTTACTTTGAGCCAAATTTCTGTCCACGGCATACCATATCCGAAGTAGCCCGTTTGCGCCGAAAGCGATTTTATGTCTTGGGTAAATTCGAAAATTCTTTGTGGTTTATTATAGTTTAAGTATCTAAAACTATTGTCTTTATATTGATAAAAATGTGCCTGTTCGCAACCTCTTTTATCTGGGATATACTGGAAAGAACTCTCTCGCCAGTTATGGCTGGACTCCTTGGCTACACGCCAAAAATAGACCGTTGAATCTGTGAAATGGAAGGGTAAATCCCAAGAGACAATTCCGCCGAGGGAGCTTTTTATTTCAGAAGTTTTAAATGGACTATCGAAAGAATCGGTGGTATCAATTTCAAAAACATAAGATTGGGAAGTTTCGAAAAAGGGTCCAGAATATGCCATCAAAGAAATTTGAGATTGGGGTACAATGGCATATTTATAAGGAAAAACTGGTATAATATCCGATGATGAAATTAGGAAATTTACACTTACAACATTATTATCCTCATTAATTTCATCAATTTCATTGAAGTCGTCCACGGAGACTTTCAAGCTATTATTTCCCAGTCCTAAAATCCTATCAACAGGCAGGCTAAGCTTCAGGGTATCAGAAAAGTATGGGGCTTTTACTCTAATTAGTGTGTCGAACACTTCGGCATTGGGATATGTTCTGCTGATTTTCACAATCATAGAGTCTTCAACTGCCTTTGCTTGGTTATTCAGGGCTATTTTCACCTCGAAATTTTCAATTTCGGTGCTTATATTTTGTGGTTCAAATTTTATGTCATTGGCTGTAATAACATAATCGGGCTTCTCGAATGAGTTAATGATAATTGCAGGGTCGCCGTGATAGGTCATATCCAAATTGGTCTCTTTCATCCAAGGTTTTACCTCATTATCTTTTATGGTTTGCTGAATAATTTTTCCCAAGGGTTTATTGTAATAATTATTCCCAAAATTCTTGTAGAAACTTTCTGCAAAATGTGCAAGGTAGATATCTATGGCACTGCCCACATTTGCTAAATAGGCAATAGTTCCTTTGTTGTCGATTAAAACAAATTCTTCGCTACTGCTGCCTCTGTCATAGTGAAGTCCGGTGGTGAAGAGGTCGCCAGCAAAACAGCTCAAACCAAAAATCAAAGGATATTTTCCATAATTGTTATACTCTTCAGGATTATCAATGCTAATATCATATCCAATTCCAGATGCGTGTCCGAAAAATGTCATCAGGCTTACTCCATTGTTAATCAGATTTTTAAGAGAATCAGATTGATTAATTTGTATGGGTTCGGTGGTGGATTTTTTGAATGTTTGCACATGGGCACCAAAGGAGGGAGCTTCGATAATATTCTCAAATTGACTTAAATGACTTACAATTGAGTTGTGCAGATTTCCCGTTCCACCTGCAAAGTGCAAAACATTTTTCATCCATGGTTTGGGTGTTCTAAGGGCATCTTCGTGTTGCTGTACTTTATTGAGGTAGAGTGAAACATGATTGGGCGTTTTGGCACTCAGTCGGCCTGTTGGCACAGCCGGATGATAGGTATTTGGGTCGATTAATCCGGAGGTGAAAGCCATATCGGAGGGTGGCACGCATATGGTTGGAACCAAAGTATTTTGATAGTGCGTAGCATTTTTTCTATACATGGGCAAAGAGGTGGAATTTTCGGCAGAGCGGTATGATTTTCCGATGATAAAAAGATGCTCTGGAACTTGGTCGAAAAAGGTGATGGCAAACTTCATAAAGTTTCTGATAGCCATGGGATTTTTCCTAATTCCATATGAGAATTGATCGTACAACTCTTCGATATTTACCAAAATTGGATTGTATAAATTGGGGTAACCCGAATTTTTTCTATACTCTTTATATTGCAAAGCTTCGTCCCAAAGCAATGGGTGTGAGACTATTATATAATTTGAAGCTTTGTATTCACTGCTTGTATAATCAACAAATTGCCCCGTTTCGTTAACTGGAAATAGTGCATTTACATTTTTTATTTTCTGTTCAGAGGTGATAAAAATCTCTTTTTCTTCACCATAATTTCTCATTAATGCTGAAAACTGATTTCCACTTTTTTGAGGTTTAACTCTAATGCCATTGGTGATGTCGTAAACTATGGCTACATCGCCAGAATTAGTGGCTATGGAATTAGAAGTAAATTTCAGAACAGATTTGGGTAAAGAACCAAAATTGGGCAAAAACAGTTTATAAGTCTCCGTATTTTCCAATTGCAGATTATGCGGATATTTCAATTTTATGAACGCCACTGCCTGTCGGTCTGATGGGCTTTGCATGTCATCAACTGAAGAAAATACAAAACTGGTATTTGTAGCTCCCAAGGCTGAAGCTGGTACTTGTCTTTGAAATCTGAAATATTTTTGTCCAAAAAAAACAGTATCGATTGTTTCGCCTGCAAACTGAATTTTCATATGGTGTGCAGGGTTTGAAGTCGAGCCCACCCCTATTTCCACTTCAGCAAAAGTTCCTGAGCTATATGCATTTGTTGTGGCGAGGTTGTAAGTTCTGGTTTGTCCGTTGGTGTATGCAGGTCCAATCCAGCCTTCGCCATTTACATACTCAATTTTGGGAAGCAGGTCGTTGGATAGTTCGCCAAGGGTATAGTTGGAATAAAGATAGTGTATATTTTCAAAATAAAAATATGGAATTTGATTATAGCTATCAAAATTTTCGCCCTCTTCCACTGTCATTCTTTGCCCATTTAGCAAGGGGTTCCAAGTGATATAATAGGAGGCTGTATCGTTGAAGAGACTATAATATGGGTTGGTGTGGTCGTGGGGATTTGGGTAAAGCTGTTCATCGTACCAGCCATCATTTCTTTGGCAATAAACTTCAATATGATCTCCACTTTCCAAAAAGGAATTGTTTTGAGTTTTTATATAAATAGGAATCTCTTTCCCTCTACCAAAAACTTGAAATCCAGCTGGATTAAGATTTTGAATATCTATGTTAATATTGTTAAAAGCTGATTTTAAAACATCATAAGGAATTTTGTAAACCCCATCTTCTGTAACATGAAATCTGAGATATTTTTGATTATAAGAGACCCATTCATTACCAATTTGTTGCGAAAAAATATTGGTAAAAACTGAGACAAATATTACAAGGAAAAATATTCTAATTTTATTCATAAATTACAATCAAAATGAGCTTGCTTCTTTTTTGCTTTCACTTCTATTTAAAAACAGTTTTAATGAAAATATATTTGAATAAACAGCAATGGATTTATCGCCTATATCGCTTAGTGCATAATCAATTGCCAATATTTTTTTAATTATTACACCCACACCAACATTAAACTGATACGACCAGAAATTATCTCTCAAAAAATCGCTTTCTTGCTGAAGATTTCCAAATCCACCTCTAACAAATATCAAATTGTTATATCCCAATTCCACTCCAAAATGTGGGTCTATGCTAAAAGGATTTCCGCTAATTAACACATTCCTTTTTCTGTCGGTGGTGATATCTAAATCGAGTGCCACTGTTGCCGATAAATCTTTTGGCAAATTGAATTTATGGCTTGCACCTACAATAAATTTTGGAAGTGTAATTTCCAATGAATTTGTTGGGATATCGTTTCCAGTTTGTTGAAAAACTTCAATCATTCTATCAGATAAATCGTAGCTCCACGCATTGAATGTTGAAGTTATATCTCTTCCCATAATTCCAAAATTCCAATTTTTGTATGAATATTGCGCACCAGCATCTATTCCGAAGCCCCAAGCACCAGCAAAATCACCAATAACTCTACGAATCACTTTCACATTGGCACCAAGTCTTAAACCCTCTATTGACGGCAGTTTACGAGCATATGAAAATAGTATTCCATAGTCGGCAGCTGAAAAGCTTGTGATTCTATTATAATCTATATTTCCCTGATTATCAATTAATTCTGTTGTATTGGGAATATCATCAACTCCAAAACGAATAACCGAAAGTGCTGCTGCTGAATTTTCGTCAATTTTAATGGCAAAGGAGCCATAATCGTATTTTGCAATCCCAGCAAAATATTCGGCATGCATCAGATTTAGTTCTCTGTCGCGGCTCATATTTAGTAGTCCAGCAGGGTTCCAATATCCTGCTGTACCGTCGTTGGTGAGCGACACTTGCGTATTGGACATACCCAAAGCCCTGGCACCGACACCAAGATTCATAAACTCGTTGCTATATTTTGTTGCTTGCGAAAAGCCACAAAACTGCAAAAGTAAAAAGCTGATTATGGAAAAGAATTTTTTCATTCTATACATTAGTTATTTATAAGGCTCTAATTGAAACGAATTTTGTGCAAATATATTGCAATGTTACCAATAGTGCCATTTATTTATGATTTTTACTTGCTCTTTTATTTTTAAAAAACTCGCTTACCAATTGGCTACACTCTTTTTCTAACACTCCAGACTTGACAATTGTTTTGGGATGAAGTAAATTTTGCGATATTGTGGAATAACCTTTTTTCTCATCTTTTGCACCAAAAACCACTTCCGAAATTTGACTCCAAGCTAATGCTGCTGCACACATTGGGCAAGGTTCTATAGTTACAAAAATCTTGCAATCTTTCAGATATTTCCCTCCCAGAGTATTGGCTGCCGCCGTGATGGCTTGCATTTCGGCATGGGCTGTAACATCTTTCAACTGCTGGGTAAGATTGTGTCCTCGCGAAATAATTCTATTTTGACTAAGTATAACGCAGCCTATTGGCACCTCATCTTTTTCAAGAGCTTTGTGAGCCTCTTTTAGTGCCTCTTTCATAAAATGTTCGTCGGAATATATGGTCATCATAATTTGACAAATTTATCGTAAATAACGTTCACGCTTGTTTCAATTCTAAGGTGATAAACTCCCTTTCGGAGTTTGCTAAGTGGGATAACAATTAGGGGTTCCATGGTTGTTAGCTCCATAACTTTATCTCCTTTTGAGTCGAAAATTTCAATATCTGAACCCACCAACAATGCACCTGAAACAACAAGCCTATCCACTGCTGGATTGGGGAAAACTTTAATGTCGCTTACAAGGGTTTGCGGGGTGTTGGATACAATATTTGAGAATGAAAATTTTCTATGGGTGTTAACATTTGTGAAGCAAGAGTCGGGATTTTCGGCAGCTATGAAATATTTTCTAAGACCCTCTCTTTGGGTGGTATCAACAAAGCTTGTAGCTGTATTTGACACACGTGCAATATGTTCAAAACTTAGGTTTCCATAGGCTCTATAAACATCATACCAAAGGGACATAAAACCCTGATAATGAGTCCAGTTTATATTCCATAAACCATTTTCACTTATATCCATACTTGCAAAAATAGTTTTGTGTTCATCACTTTGGGAGCTTTCGAAGCCGCAACTATCCACAAATGAAATTACATATTCAGAAGCTCCTTTATGGGGTATTGCCGTTGGATCGAACCAGAAATTTCCAGCATGGTGATTTCTATTGCTTTGCAATACCCACTGATTGTAGTCGTTTTTTCGAAAAATTTTCACTGAATCCAAAACATTTGTGTGTGGCACTATCCACTGCACAAGATTTCTATCTCGATCGATATCATATGATGCAAGGCATATTTCGGGGTTGAAAAGTGCAGGGGCAGAAATGATATCTATGCTCGCACTTGCCGTGCATTCGCCACTGCTGTTTGAGGCTGTTACTGTGTATGAAATATCTCCGCCATAGCTAACAAAAGGGTTTTGAATTGTGGAAATATTTAATCCTACTTCGGGTGTCCACTGCCAGTTTAAGAGACCGGGATTGGGATTGTTGACTTGCGGGAAAAGTTGTATTTTTTCGCCACAACTTAAAATCTCTTGGGTATTAATGGAGACCTCCAAAGCTGTTACTTTCACCAGCACCGAGTCAGTACCAGTGCAGCCATTGGGGTCGGTGGCAACAACCACATATGAGGTAGTTTGCGAGGGCGTTGCTATTGGGTTGGCAATATGGGAGTTGTTTAAACTTTCGGAGGGTGTCCAAGAGTAGGTAGTTCCCGAAATTGGATTTTCAAGCTCAACGCTTAAATTGGCCATTTCACCACAATATATTGTGGTATCTTGATAAGCTGTTACGGAGGTTGACCCAACAAAGACATTTATGGTATCATATGCTTCACAACCATCTGGGTGCCAAGCATGTAGTACATATTGCACATTGCTTAGTGGGGTGCAAATAGGATTGGGAATTGTGTCGTTGGAAAGATAAGTTGAGGGTGTCCACTGATAGGTTATGTGCTGGTCGTCAATGAGATTGGTTTGAGTTTGAATTTCGAAAGGTAGTCCACAAGTTTGAACCACATCGCCTCCTGCATAAACAATTAGTGGGTTGACAATTACTGTTGTTGTATCGGAGCTAAAACATCCAGAACTTGTCTCCATTTGAAAAATATAATTGGAAGTTTCGTTGGGAAAAACCGAAATCACATCTTGATTATAAACTTGAAATGTATTTACATCAATCCATCTATTATTGGAATTGGGATAATCGTAGCGAAGAATTTCGCCATTGGAGCCGAGGGCAATGCCAGCAGACTGATTTGTGAAGCTTATATTCTTTAGATTTTTTGTGGAGTTGGACTTCATTATGTACCAATTTTCACCTCCATCTATGGATTTTTGGATTACGCCATTATCGCCACTTAGGTATATAATTTCTGATGTGAGGGCAAAAATAGATTTATAGTTTTGAGATACATCTATGGTCTCACTTGTCCACGATAGACCTGAATTGGTTGACTTTAGGATAGTTCCATTATCGCCGCAGGCAAAAATTGTGGCATCGGGCAAAACTGCAACATCAAATAAATTACTTGAAGTTATGTTTCCCATAGAGCCAAAACTACTGCCATTATTAGTTGAACGCAGTACAGTTCCACCACTTCCCACAACTAAAATATCATCATTATTTAAAAACACAACACTCTGTAAATCAGAATTATAGCCAGTGTTAATTATTATCCAACTTGTTCCTCCATCAGTAGATTTCAGAATATGTCCATTATCGCCAACGGCGAGGGCAAAACCATCATCCCTAAAGGCTATCTTGTTGATGGTGTGAGTATTACCCGTTATCACATATGACCAGTTGAAGCCAAAATCTTTGCTTTGAGCCATCACCCCAGTATAGCCTGCCGCTAAAATACTTCCTTTATTATTGGTGGCAATGGTTTTGAAGGAGCTACCTCCGCCAGTACCAATTTTCACTTTTTTTAGAATAGAGCCATTTTCCGAAATAATCAGCAATGTATCGCCATAAACAGCTTTAACCAAATTGCCCTCCACTATGGCATCTTCGATTAATAATCCAATATCATTTTCGACAATTTTCCACTGGAAATCGCCGTAGAGGACTACTTCATCGCCGCAGACCGATTCTTTATCAATATTGGCATAAACCTCAGAGGGTAGCGCCTCTATAAAAATCGTATCAGATGCAACACAATAGTGAGCTGTTTGAGCAAAAAACTCATAGATTGCTGATTGTGAGGTGTTTATTATTGTATTATAATATTCCACATCAGTTAAATTGTCTGTGGGTAACCACTGAAAAGTGTTGAAAACATTTTTATGCTTCATTATTTTTCCATTCTCCCCTACCAAGAAACCCAACTCATGGTTTATCATCTTGATATTCAATACATTACCTTCACTACCAATGGGGATTTTATGCCAATCATCTCCATAGTTTGGAGAAAACAGAATTGTGCCATTATCACCCACAATTATTAAGTCATTATTGTCGGTTAGCTCAATTTTTCTGAGATTGTTATGCGTGTTGGAATTAAGTTTTGTCCAAGTTTCACCTTGATTATCTGTCTTTAAAATCAAGCCATTATTACCGCAAACAAAGCCTATATTTTCATCTACGAAAAGGATGCTATTCAGGTCGTTTTGCATTGTCATACTGGAAGTTGTCCACTGCAAACCACCATTTGTAGATTTCATGATTATCCCATTTTTGCAAGCGGCAAAACCTTGATTTGCGTTATGAAAAAAGAGTGAATTTATGACATAATTATTGGGTAATCCGATGGTACTCCAGTTGGCACCACCATTTCCAGTTTTGTACAAATATGTGTTTGTTGACCCAGTTCCGCCAGCTGCAAAGCCAGTTTGGTTGTTGAGAAAAAACATTGAATTTATGGCTTGTGCATTTCCTGTTGGGGCATTTTGCCAAGTATTTCCGCCATCGGTGGTGCGATAAATAACTCCATTATCGCCACAAACCAAACCAATATTTGAGGAGAAAAAATGGCATGATTTTAGGTCGAAATTTACGCTAAGCGAGACATCAGTCCATGATGCTCCTTGGTCGGTTGATTTGAAAACTTTGCCATTATCGCCACAAACAAATACTGTATCACTGCTGGGCATGGCTACGCCAGATATTTTTTCGGCTGTAGGCGAAAAAACATTTTGCCATTTTACATTGGCAAAAACATAAACTTGCATTCCGCAGGCAATAGTTTTTTGCTCTTCCACATTGACTTGTGCTCCGTGCACATTTACCAAGACAGAATCTGTCATTACGCAACCCGAGGGCGTTGTGGCTTGCACTTTATATATTTTAGAAATGGGCGGAAAAACTATTGTTGATTGAGAAATTGTTGTTGTTTGAAAATCATTATCTGTCCATTGCCAAGAGATAGAATCTGCGTGCTGGAAATTGGTTTTGGCAAAAAGCTTCACGCTATCGCCACAGACAATATGTTTTTGGCTTCCCAAATCTACCCATAATTCTGGACAAGATTGCGAAAAAAGATTTCCAGAAATCAGGCTCAGAATTAGGAGTAGCGTAAATTTTTGGATGTTTTTCATATTTACAACTTCATAATTTTCTTAATAAGTTTTTGCTCATTGTGCGAAATATGAATCAAATATAGTCCTTTTTGCAGATTTTCCAATGGTATGTTTATAGATGCTTCTGGGCTATTCTCATTAATTTGGTGAGTGTAAAGCACCTTGCCCAGCACATCTGTTAGGGCTATTTCGTAGAGTCCGTTTGTGTTTTGAATTTTCACAAACAGCATATCTTCCACTGGGTTTGGCTGAACAGTTATGAAATTTTCAAGTTCAAATTCATCAATTCCCACACAATTTATCACTGTAATTTCTTGTGTAGCAGAAGAGTCGCAACCCGAAAGTGAGTATGTATATTTGATGGGATAAGTTCCCATTCCGATGGCTGGATTGAACCAATTTCCGCTAACTCCCGGTCCAGAATATGTTCCAATTCCTCCGGCAGGAGTACCTTCGCCACCCGAAAGTTCAAAGGCTGTTGTTTGCATACAAACTGTATCGAAGGGTAGGCTTAGAGTAGCCACGGGGTACGGATTTACCACAACTTTTACATCATCACTGCTTGTACAGCCATTGACACCTGTAACGGTTACAAAATATGTTGTAGTCTCCTCTGGGCTAACCACAATGGCATTGTTTGTTTCGCCTGTGCTCCATAGGTATGAAGTACCTCCCGAAGCCACAAGGGTGGTCTGTTTGCCTTCACAAACTTGGGTGTCATTTCCTGCAAAAGCGTTGGGCAGTGGTTTCACCAAAATTGAATTTTGGGCAGTGTAAACGCAGGCATTTTCATCGGTGAATGAGTATGTTATCAGATGGGTATTGACACCTGCTATTTGGGGGTCAAAAATATTGTTTTCCACCCCTATCCCTGAATAGATGCCTCCTGTGGGTACTCCCTGATTTAGTGTAATAGCTTCATCATTAAAGCATAGTTCAGGTAAATCGGACAGCTGCACATCTACCACCTGGTGGACTGTGATTGTAGCCGTTGCCGATGCCGAACAGCCATCAACAGTGGCTGTGTAGGTTATGGTGTGTGTTCCACTTCCGGCAGTAGCTGGGTAGAAACGATTTACAGAAACACCATCGCCAGAAAAAGTTCCACCTGCTGGGGTATTACCTGTCAATAATATAAAATCCGCGTTGGGACATACAGAGCTATGCTCTTGGGGCAGGTCAAATTGGACATCTGGCAGTGGCACAATATTTACAATAAGAGTATCGTAGGAAGACATTCCAGATGCATTGGTTGCTTCCACAATATAGGTACCCTCTTCAGTTATGATCAAATCTTGAGATGTGGATATGTCATCACTTAATATATCATTCAAATACCAATTATACTCATATGAACTTGAGCCACTTACATGGGCTGTATAGGTGTCGTTTTGGCATAAATTTACATTTTCTGGACCATCAATGCTAATGGTTGGAGCTCCATCGATTATAATATTATCAATTTTTAAAACAGCATTTTCTGTCTCTATATTCATCTCAAAATCGATGGTAATTAGCTCTCCTGCAAATGCTGTTAGCGGTATTTGAATATTCTGAAAATCAGCCGATTGTGTATGATTAGATGAGTTAATTGTATAAGCAGTTGTAGTTGTTATGCCGCAATCATCAGAAATTTTCACCAAAACAACATCATTCGCCGACATTGTTAGAGCATTTCCAGCAGAATTTACAAAAGTATAATCAAAAAACAGATTATGGTTTGCTGTTATAGGTCCAAATCTTTTTGCAGAATTTAGGTATCCGTTATTATCGGTTGCTACAAAAGTTTTGGTTAAGTACTCATTTGCACTATCGAATATCATATCTGTGTTCCATTGCAGTGCATAATCTTCGTTTTCAAAATTTTGAAAATATGGCAATGGCAGGGCATTCTCAATTCTGATACTATCAATAAGATTATTATTTATATTATGTCCTAAGCTTGCAACGGTGTCGAAAGGATGTACAGTTCTGTACATTAAGGTATATTTTCCGGGTGTAGCTGTATTAATTGTTTCTGAAAAGGTAAAAATAATCTCTTCGTTGGGTGCTAAAACTGTTCTGATGGTGTCTTCAATGGTAACAATTGGCGGAAAATATGGTCGTGCAACCTGCACAGCTACTGGAATATCTTTAACATACCCATCTCCAAAGTTTTTGAAAATAGCTCTAAGGGTATCATTTTCCAATCCACAAGGTGTGTTTATGGGTAAAATTTTCTCCACTACACCAAAATCCCAAAGGTCGCCATCGCGTATTTCTAAATTATCAATTTGAATAGTATAGTTTGTTTCATCAGACTTTTCTGCAACAATTTTCACCTGAACATTGGCATTTTCGAAAGCATTTAATGGGATAGCTTTTCTTCTGAAATCGGCTATTGCTTCATGATTATCAGAATTTATTTCTGCCAGAATTGTATAATCACCACAATCATTATTTATATAAACTTTTATCACATCATCTTGGGTGAGTTCATATCCATTTTGCTCACTGTTTATTATTCTAAAATCAAAAACCAAATGATTGTGAAAACTTAAAGGTCCTACCCTTTTTTGGGTTTCTAATATACTCTCATTTTGAGATGTAAAATCACTTTGTAGCATTCTATCCTCGCCAGAGCCTACAAAAGTAAAACCTTCAAGTAGTACAAAACCATCATTTTCTGCATCATTAAAATCTGCTATAAATGGCACTTCAAGAATTTCTGCCACCTCAAAAGAATATGTTATTGTATCATTAGTTTTCAGCTCATCATTTTCCAATGCCGAATAGGCTATCACGCTATAGACCCCACTTTCAATGGCATTAAAACTTGGTGTGAAGGTTATATTCATCTGCGTTCCAGCAACAAAATTTGCAAGGGTTTGCGATAGGTTAATTTCATCGCCAGAAGGCGTATTTATTTTTGCATAAAAGGGAACATCACTCAAGTTTATATTACTATTATTTTTTGCTAATACCACAAAATGTACATTTTCTTGTCCGCAAACAGAGCTTGGCGGTAGTACTCCATAAACCATCTCCACATCAATAAATTCGGTTACATCCTCTTCAGCTTTTATGACCAAATTGTCAATTCTATTATTTCCGCTGGCGGTGGTTGCACCATCAAAAGTGAGCTTTAAAAAGACAACATCCTCATTATCAACAAGATTGCCCAGAGGGAGAGTTTTCACCACAAAGCTTGTTGTTACCACAGCGCTGTTTTCTCCAAAATCGGTAAAGTTTGTTCCGTCGGTACTCCAAGCCCAATTATGGGAGCTAAAACCTGTGCTTGTACCTCTTGTGGCGAAGCTAATTTCGGCATTCTTCAAATCTGTCATCGAGAATTTGATGATTAGAGATTTGCCGTTGGCACTGTTATTGGCAATGGTAAGGGCTTTACCAGCAGCGGGTGTTTCTCTGGGGTCGTTTAAAACAGAGCCAGCAAAAACAGTCAACTCCGGACTTGTAGCCGTGGACAAAAACTCATCCGAACCATTGGTTCCATCAAGATAGATTACTGAACTGGTATTTCCGATATCGGCATTTATAACATTTGCCGTTTCGTCAGCCTCCAATAACTCATCAAACGACCAAGCCGAAACAAGGATTTGCTGAGAAAAAAGAGTGGCAAAAGGAAATAATAACAGAAATAAAAATGGATAAAACTTTTTCATAATGTTGATATTTTAGATAAAACAATAATACTTGCACAAATATAAAAAGTTTTAATAAATAACTCAAGTCTTTTATGTCATTTTTTTTATATTCAAAAACCACACATTTGTATTTAACCTATTCATTTGGCAAGAATTACATTCTAATTTCCACAAAGCTTATCTAAAATAAATAAACTTTGTTCTTTGTTTTGGTAAAAAGCATTAACTTTGGAGACTGAAAATAAAAAACAAATTTATATTGTCATGAAAAAAACATTTTTATTGTTTAGCATTTTATCAATCTCATTTTTTGCAATTTCTCAACCCAACTGGTCATGGGTGAAGAGTGCTGGAGCTTCTGGCGACGACCAAGCTGTTTCCATAAGTCGCGATTCGCAGGGCAATGCCTTTGTAACGGGTCATTTCAACGGAACGGTTTCTTTTGGCTCGGGTAATAGTTTAATTTCTTCTGGTGGCAGCGATATGTTCATTGCACGCTACAACAGCAATGGCGGTTTTATGTGGGCTAAAAAAGCGGGTAGCAACGCCGACGACAAAGGTTTGGATATTAAAGTTGATGACGAAGGAAATATCTTCGTTTTGGGATGGCATGGTGGCACAGCCTTTTTTGGAACTGAACAAATTAATAATGCCGATGGGGCTAAATCTTTTTTGGCGAAATATGACAATACTGGACAAGTTATTTGGGTGAAGAAACTTGGTGGCTATGCACGCACTTTCGACATTGACAGCGATGGAAATATTTATATTGCAGCCTCTTTTGGCGGAACAATAAAAGTTGATGACACACAGATAACAGCCAATGGCTACGACGATGCATGGTTGGGCAAATTCAACTCTTCGGGCAGCTTACAGTGGATAAAAAGGATGTATGGCTCCAATGGATATGAAACTCCAATTTCTTTGACAATTTCTCACGATGGACACCCTTTGCTATTGGGCAGAATTAGCGGTGCATGCTCCTTTGAAGGTGTCAGCTCATCCATAGCAAACTCTGGTGGTCAAAATCAGCAAGATATGTTTTTGGTAAAATATAATAGTAATGGAAACTTTGGGTGGGTAAAACAATTCACAAGTACAACTTCCACCGAAAGCACCAGCAACACACTTATTTGCGATAATGGTGGAAATATTTATTTTACAGGGACTTTTTCCAACACCCTGAATATTGGGTCACATTTAATTACAAGCAAAGGAAGTAGCGATGCCTTTGTGGCAAAACTTTCGTCAGATGGCGAAACTGCCCACTGGGTAAGCACCATAGCCACAACTAAGGCCGACGGTGCCACTGGTATTGGTTTGGACGGAAGTGGAAATGTTTATATTTCGGGCTTCTATTCCGACACCCTAAGCATAGGAAATATTTTGCTTGCCAACCCAGGAACTATGGGGGCTTTTGTGGCTAAATTTAATAACAATGGTGAATTTCAATGGGCAAAACCAGCCAATAGCACAGGCTCAGATGCAGCATTGGGGATACACGTTGTTTCGGATGGCTCCGCCTTGGTTTGCGGAAGATTTAGCAATAGTGCCAACTTCCACGGAACAGAAATTAGTAGCCAGGGAGGCTATGACATCTTTGTTGCAAAATCGGAAATAACATTCACACCACCACTAAAAGCACTTTTCACAGCCAGCCAAACTGATGTTCCTCAAGGTAGCACAGTGCAGTTTACAGACCAATCTACTGGCTCGCCAAGCACATGGACATGGACAATTGAGGGCGTTACACCCTCTGTTTACGATTCTCAAAACCCCAGTGTTACATACAGCACCGTTGGAACATATGACGTAAAATTGGAGGTTAGCAACCTATACGGCGAAACCAGCACTTTAAGCAAAACTGCATATATTAATGTAACCCCATACGTTAGTCCTTGCAATGCCATAAAATTTGATGGAATTGACGATTACGTAGATTGTGGAAATAGATCTACCCTTAGATTACAATCCAACTTCACCATCGAAGCATGGATAAATCCAGAGGCAGAACAGGGCTTCCCCCTTGCATTTATGAACCTAACCGATGATTATAAAAATGGATATGGTTTTGGTTATGTCAATGGCAAATTAAGATTCTTGGTTCACCCACTGTCGATGGATGTAGCAGAATGGGAAGATTTACCTGGGGCAAATATTCCTTTAGACACATGGAGCCACGTGGCAGGAACCTACGACGGGAAAGAGATAAAATTCTACCTAAACGGTCAATTAGTGGAGTCAAAAACAACATCCAATATGGTTCAGGGTATTTTGTGGAACTCTCTTCCTACGGGGCTATACTTGGGTAGATATATGGCCACAACACCCGCAGATGCAGCATATTTTAAGGGTGCAGTTGATGATGTTAGAATTTGGAGAACAGTGAGAACTGAACAGCAAATTGCATCAACCTATGATGCCAAATTAGTTGGTAACGAACAAAATCTTTCAGCCTATTGGCCTCTAAACGAAGGCGAAGGTACCACAGCAATTGATGCCACAGCAAACGCCTTTGTTGCAAATCTGAAAAATGGACCTCAATGGATAGCCTCAAACACTGCCTGCTGGGGTGTGGGAATTGACGAAAATCAAAATAATAAATACAATGTATATCCCAATCCCACTAACAACTTTATATATATTGACAATATTAGCGAAATTAGCACCATAGAAATATTTGATATAAAAGGACAAAAACTTGAAAGTGTAGATGCAAATAAAGCTTCTTTGAAAATTGATATTAGCAATTTCAATAATGGAATTTATCTACTAAGAATTACTAACAGTTCTGGGACAGCAATACATAAAATTATAAAACAATAAAAATATTAAGCTAAGTGATGGAAGGCAATACTGAGAAAAAAAAGAGGAATAAATTAGCAGAAGCTCAACTTGATTTAAGTGCATACGGCAAAATACCGCCACAGGCACTTGACTTGGAAGAGGCAATTTTGGGGGCACTTATGCTTGACCAAGATGCTGTAACAAATGTGATAGACCTTGTTAAAGAGGATATGTTTTACAAAGAGGCACACCGAAAAATATTCTCTGCCATACATGCACTTTTTGCCGACTCGCAACCCATTGACATTCTGACAGTTACCAACCAACTAAAAAAACAAGGCGAACTTGACATTGTGGGTGGACCATATTATATTGCGTCTCTTACAAACCGCGTTAGCTCATCGGCTAACATCGAATTTCATGTTAGAATTATTATTGAAAAGCACATTCAACGCGAACTTATTCGTGTTTCAAACGATGTGATTTCACAAGCATATCAAGACACTACCGATGCACTACAACTTTTAGATAGAGCTGGACAGGAGCTTTTTAATATTGCCGAACACAACTTCCGCAAAAGCCATAGCGATATGAAATCGCTAATTCACTCAGCTTTAAAAAATATTGATGCTGCTCGCCAACATGAGGACTCTCTCAGAGGAGTACCTTCTGGTTTTACCGACTTAGACAGAATTACTTCTGGCTGGCAAAAATCCGACCTAATAATTATTGCCGCCCGACCCGGGATGGGAAAAACTGCCTTTGTGCTTTCAATGGCACGAAATATGGCAATCCAATTTGATAGACCCATAGCAATATTCTCTCTAGAAATGTCATCGCTGCAATTGGTTACACGTTTGATTTCTGCCGAAAGTCAAATTAGCAACGAAAAGCTAAAATCAGGCAAATTGAGCGAACAAGAGTGGGCAATGTTGAGCCAAAGAATAGAACCCCTAAACGACTCTACAATACTAATAGATGACACCCCTGCACTGCCCGTTTTCGACCTAAGGGCAAAGTGCAGAAGATTTAAGCAACAATATGATATTCAATGTGTTATCATAGACTATCTCCAACTTATGTCCGGACAAATTGACGACAAAGACAAAGGCAGAGGAAATCGCGAACAAGAGATTAGTGTTATTTCTCGCTCACTGAAAACTTTGGCTAAAGAGTTAGATATTCCCATCATTGCACTATCGCAACTGAATCGTGGTGTTGAAACCCGAACTGGTAGTAAAAAACCCGTTCTTGCCGACTTACGTGAGTCGGGTGCCATTGAGCAAGATGCTGATATGGTGCTGTTTATCTATCGTCCAGAATATTACAAAATTGATACTTTTGCCGACGGAACGCCCTCACAAAATATGGCTGAAATTATCATTGCAAAGCACAGAAATGGTGCATTAGACGATGTTAAATTGAGATTTATACCCCATTTGGCAAAATTTGAAAATGTATCATCTCTAGATTTTGACGATATGTTGGGACCAAATCATAGCTTTGACGAGTCGTCAAACTCATTTATAATTCCATCTAGTATGAATACTGAAAGTGATACTGAAGTTACTGAATTTTAAATCCTAAAATAAAAATGAAAGCAAAATATAAAATCATTCTAACCACTGCAATTATTTTATTTTTTATACAAAATGTGCAGGCTGCTTTTATTTTTATCCCCATGGATAACACCCAAAAAAATCACTTAAAATCGTACGGGATTGCCTATTGGACACTACAAAGAGACGTTGAAATCAAGTGGTTGCTGAATTATAAAGGTGGTAGTTTTTTAATTCCGCAATACACAGAAATAGAAAATGAATGTAAAATCCGAGATGTTTCTTACCAAATTATTGCCGACGTTCAGGCTCAGTCTATCTTAGCTGAAATAGAATCCTTAGAGTCAAACACCACCGCCATAAAACTGGTAAAAGCACCCAAAATAGCCGTCTATTCACCCAAAAGCAAACTTCCGTGGGACGATGCCGTTACCTTAGCCCTTACCTATGCCGAAATTCCCTACGATGTAATTTATGACGAAGAGGTTCTTAGCGGGGTTTTGCCAACCTACGACTGGCTACATCTCCATCACGAAGACTTTACAGGGCAATATGGTAAATTCTGGGCAAGCTATCGCAATACGCAATGGTACAAAGATGATGTTGCCGAAAATGAAGCCACAGCCCGAAAAATGGGATTTTCGAAGGTATCGCAACTGAAATTGGCAGTAGCATTGAAAATTCGTGATTTTGTGGCTGGAGGCGGATATATGTTTGCCATGTGCTCGGCTCCCGACAGCTTTGACGTTGCCCTTGCAGCCGAAGGTGTGGATATTTGTGATACCGAATTCGATGGGGACCCCATGGATCCACAGGCACAACAAAAATTGGACTTTAGCAAAACATTTGCTTTCACAAACTTCAACATAGTTACCAATAAGTATGAGTACGCCATTTCCGACATCGACACCGACCCCCGAAAACACCTCAGCAACAAAAACAACGACTACTTTACACTTTTTGAATTTTCAGCAAAATGGGATCCAGTGCCCACAATGTTAACCCAATCACACGAAAGAGTAATACGTGGGTTTATGGGTCAAACCACAGCATTCAGAAAAGATAAAATAAAATCAAATGTGATTATTTTGGGCGAAAGTCCACAATTCAATACAGTTAGATATTTGCACGGCGAATATGGAAAAGGCACATTCTCTTTCTACTCCGGACACGACCCCGAAGACTATCAGCACTTTGTGGGCGACCCTCCCACCGAACTTGAGCTACACACAAACTCCGCCGGATATAGACTTATTCTCAATAATGTACTTTTCCCTGCTGCGAAAAAAGAGAAACAAAAAACATAAAAACAAGGCTATGAAAATCAAAACGCCTATTTTCATACTGTTATTATTAGCAATTAGTTTTAACAGCTTTTCCCAAAACACAAACAAATATTGGGTGTTTTTGAGTGATAAAAATGGAACTGTTTTCAATCCTTTGGAATATTTTGATGCCAAAGCAATTGAAAGAAGAATATTGGCAAACATCCCCATTGACCACATTTCTGATTATCCCCTTAGGGAGGATTATACTCAAAAAATTGACCAATTGGTGGAAAAATCGGGATATGGAAGCAGATGGTTTAACGCAATTTCGGTTGATGCTACTGAACAGCAAATTTTAGAAGTTTCAAAGCTTGATTTTGTTACAGATATTCAGATGCAAAACATAAGTTTTCATTTGTGCAACTTTGAAGAAGATCATAGCAACACCTCCGATGACTGGCTTGCCGAAGCTCAGATTGCAATGATGCAAGGAGAACTTTTTCAAAAAAACGATATTACAGGCAAGAGCATTAGAATAGCCATATTCGATGGAGGTTTTCCCAAAGTAGACACTCACAAAGCATTTGAACATGTTAGAGAAAACAATAGGATTATCAAAACTTGGGACTTTCCCAAAAAGAGAGAGAATGTATATAGCAATCATTCACATGGTTTGATGGTTATGTCTAATATTTGTGGAATATACAACAACAAAACTATAGGCCTCGCCACCGAAAGCGAATTTCTGTTGGCAAGGACAGAAGTCAACAGCGAACCTTTTGCTGAAGAAGAGTGGTGGCTTGCAGCCGCAGAATGGGCCGACAAAAATGGTGCACATATAATAAACAGCTCCTTGGGCTATACCTATCACAGATATTTTCCAGAACAAATGGACGGACAAACAAGCTTGGTAGCCCGTGCCGCTACTATGGCTGCAAAAAAGGGAATGCTGGTTGTAAACGCCATGGGCAACGATGGCACTAATTCGTGGAAAGCCATAGGAACGCCCGCCGATGCCGATAGCGTACTTTCTGTTGGTGGCATAAGCCCCGAAAATTTTCATAAAATTAATTTTAGCTCCTTTGGTCCCACAGCTGATGGACGAAGAAAACCCAATGTGATAAATAGTGGTACAGCTAAGGTCGCTTCTAAAAATGGCATTACAACAGCTTCTGGCACATCTTTTGCTACACCGCTCACAACTGGATTTGTAGCCTGCGTATGGCAAATGTTTCCAGAAAAAACTAATATGGAAATCTTCGAGATGATTGAAAAATCAGGAAGTTTATATCCATATTACGATTATGCACACGGCTTTGGAGTGCCACAAGCATCATATTTCACTGAGTCAAATGTTCAAAAAAACAGGGAACCCAGCTTCGAAATAAAGATTGATGAAAATAATAAAGTCTTAAATGTACAACTATCTAAAACTTACTCCAATATTGATGAGTCTTTTGTAAATAAAAAAACTGAATATTATTTATACTACCACATTGAAAATGAAGATGGGAAACTTTCAAAGTATGAGCTAATAGACGTTACTCGCAATGATTCCTTTGAAATAGATTTTAAAGATGCCAAAAACAAATCCACCATTAGGGTGCTATACAAAGGCTATATTTATGAATATAATGTAAAACAATAGAGTATGAAAAAGAGATTATTTTCTACAGTTTTAGTAGTATTTTTATTTTCTTATTTTACGGTTTATGCCCAAAAACCAATATTAAGCGAATATCCTGAAGATTTGTACGTGAAAAATATATGGGGAAAAAATCGTTTGCACAACCTATCTGTAAATATTGGATTTGGTAGCTATATCAATATTAACGAAGCTGAGGAGCTAAAAGTGTATCCTGTTAGGTCCAATTCTTCTCATGTTGGTCTTCGCTATAAACTGCGTTTTTGCAACTTTTATGCTTGGGGATTAGACCTAAATTGGAACACTTCAAATTATAGTATAAAGCAAAATTCAAACAATATATTTCCCGACACACTAACGCATCATAAAGAAAATTTCAACTTTCATAATATTGGTTTAGGATATTATAATCGCTTCAATTTTGATGTAAAAAGAGGTAATATAATTGGCAAATATTTAGATATTGGCATTTGGGGAAATTGGCGATTCAGTGCACAGCATACTTTTGTTGACAACTTTGAAACCCCACAACATGGAGCCTATAAATCTAGAACCCAATTAAGCGAGCTAAACTATCTAACCGACTTCCATTGGGGTGTTAATGCACGTTTGGGAATAAATAGTTTTGTAATTTTTGCCAATTACAGAATGTCTGATTTATTAAATTCAAAATATAACTTCGAACCCACTCCATTGGTAATTGGGATTGAAATAGATATTCCATTAGAATTTTAATTTTCAAGAATAAAGATAGAGTAGCAAGCTATTCAAACATTATTCTCTCTATGTAATCCTTATAATCATTAATGGCAAGATTTATAATTACCTGAGCTTCTTCCCTACTATAAACCTTACTAATTTCGCATTTTTTCACCACTTCGCCAGGCATACCTTTATAGGTTAAAAAATAGTGTTTTAGTCTATTTATAACCGTTTCGGGCAATTCGGATACATCTTTGTAGTGCGAATAAACTGCATCATCCTTCAGCACAGCAATAATTTTATCATCAGCCTGATTACCATCTACCATATTAAATCCGCCAATGGGAATAACGCGGGCTATAACGTCGCCGTGGGCAACATCTTTCTCCGTTAAAACACAAATATCAAGAGGGTCGCCGTCGCCAATAATATCCACTCTTCCGTAGGTTTTGGCACTCACTTTCCCCACTCTTTTACCACAATATGTTTGTGGAATAAAACCATATAGAGCTGGCAAAATGCTAGAAAATTTATGTGGCCTGTCAATGGTTAAATATCCTGTTGCCTTATCAATTTCATACTTAACTGTATCGGTGGAAACCATCTCAATAAAGCAGACAATTTCTTCGGGAGCCTCATTACCAATATCAATTCCATGCCAAGGGTGTGCCTTGTGTCTTAGTCCTAATAATTTCCCAATTGGGTCTAAACTTTTTGCCATAATACTATAATATTTATTCTTTATAAACGTAATTTTTATATATTTGTTTGCAAAATTAAGCATTTCACACAAAACAAAGCATGGGTAAAATCCTAAAATTATTAATAAGAACTAAAAAAAGCACACTAATTTTCTCATTTTTGATTTTAACTAATCTTGTTTGCTTTGGTCAAGACTATTCTATTTCTGGAAAAATCTTCGACTCCAACAGCAAAGAGCCTTTGGCATTTGTCAATATTGCAGCCAACGACGGCAAGCAGGGTGTTACAAGCTCAATTGAGGGATATTTTAAGCTAAATTCCAATGTACCCATCGATTCTATAAGATTTAGCTACGTGGGCTATTTTCCTAAAACTATCTATAAAGATGATTTAAAATCGGGAAAAATTGAGGTAGCCCTGCAAAAACAAAGTTTAGAATTGCAAGAAGTTGTTATACTTCCCGGAGAAAATCCAGCCCATAGAATAATTCAAAAAACCATCGATAACAGAAATATAAATAATCCACTAAAAAACAGCTCTTTTAGCTACACTTCATACAATAAAATGATTTTTACTTCGGATATTGTTGGCGATACGACTTTGGCTGTGCCAAAAGATTTACCCGATTCGCTAAAAACACCGAAACAGCAATTGTACGAATTTCTCAACGAGAAACATCTATTTATGATGGAAAATGTAAATCAGAGAATATTTAAAGCTCCCTCAAATAACTATGAAAAGGTAATAGCCTCAAAAGTCTCTGGCTTTAAAGACCCATTTTTCACCATTATAAATACACAAATTCAAGGCATTTCATTTTATAATGAGCTATTTGTAATTTTGGATAAAAAGTATGTAAATCCCATTAGTAGAGGAAGCACGTCTAAATACTTTTTCTTGATGCAAGACACTCTATATCAGAATCTTGACACAGTTTTTGTAATATCTTTCAGACCTCGAATAAACACCAACTTTGATGGTTTGGAGGGTCTATTATACATCAATACAAATGGCTATGCTTTGCAAAATGTTACGGCAAAACCACACAGAGATGAAAAGGGAATTTCTGTTAATATACAACATCAATATGAACTTATTGATAATAAAAAATGGTTTCCGGTTCAACTCAACACCGAACTCTATTTTAGTAATGTAAGCCTTAACAATGTTGGGCAAATTGTAGCCAAAGGCTGGAGCTATATCACTGATATAGAGATAGATCCGGAACTAAAACGACGAGATTTTGGCAATGCAGAATTAGATTTAGATGTGGTTTCGGAGAGAGAAAGTGGCAAGATTTTAGAGAAATACAGGGTGCAACCACTAACAAAACAGGAAGAAGAGACCTATGTTTTAATTGACAGTTTGAGTAAAGAAGCAAACTTAGAAAAACATATGGGCACCGCCAAAACCCTTATGACTGGGTTTATTCCCATCTCTATTTTCAACTTGCAGTTGGATAAGTTCTACAGGTACAACCACTACGAGCAATCACGCTTGGGCATTGGATTTATGACCAATCGTAAACTACTGAAAAACATCTCCTTTGGTGGATATATTGCCTACTCATTTGGGAATAAATATCTAAATTATGGAGGAACTTTGGAGACATATTTCAATAGAAAAAAGTCTTTCAAAGGCGAATTAATTTACAAATTTGATGTATTGGAAGATGGAAATTTACCACTACATTTCGACAATAGTTCGTTATTGGATTTCAGCCTATATCGACATTTATATATAAATCGATTTAATCATCACAGACAAATTTCATACACTGTTTCGGGTAAGCCAAACAAGCGACTTACGCTATTGGGCTCAATTTCGCATCAGGAAATATTTCCCGGTTACGACTACAATTATACCAACTTAGAAAACAATCAAATTTTCAGCAAAAACCACATTGCAACACTGGCAGAAGCTACTATTGGAGTGCGATATGCATACAACGAACAAATTTTTGCCAACGATGGATTTATGTTTGTTACAAATTCTGATTATCCAGTTTTTACTTTGCAAATTACCCACGCTTTTCCAAACATTTTGGGTAGCGACTACGAGTTCAACAAAATTGATGCAACATTCTCATATGCCTACCGTTGGAAATATGTTGGCAAAACTTCTCTATTTCTCAAAGCTGGATATATCGACAGGGCTTTGCCACAATGGGGAACCTACGCCTTTGCCTCAAATTTGAACAAAGAATATATTTTTGCCTCGCAATCTTTTTCCACAATGCCATTCAACAAATATTATGCTTCCCAGCACGTAAATCTGTTTTTCACTCACAACTTCGGCAAAAGTTTAATTCGTAAAAAGTATTTCAAACCCGAGCCCAGCATACACCAAAACATCGGATTTGGCTGGAATCATAAAGCTAATTTCTCTTCAAATATTTCCACTACAGCACCCGAAAAGGGCTATTTTGAAACGGGGATAATGATAAATAATATTATAGATTTGGGAATGTATTCCATCGGTGCAGGTGCATTTTATTGCTATGGCGACTACGCCTCTTCGGAAATATTGAGTAATTTTGCCTTCAAATGGGGCATTTCTTTTCCAATTAATTAAAAACAATGACTAACAGACTGATACTAAGCATCTTACTTTCACTACCAATATTTTTATTTCCTCAAAGTGAAACCACCGAAAAAGGAAACTTCGATATTGAGAAGATTGAGAAAATAAATCACTTTTTCGACAGCTTGAATTTAAAATACAAAGCAAGCTATATTGAAAAAGAGATTAAGCGAATTCAAAAGCAGAATAAATTTAATGGAGTTGTTTTTGTTGCTCGCAACAACCATGTTTTTTATCACGATGCACACGGATTTGCCAATTATAAAACAAAGCAAAAGTTAGATACAAACTCAATTTTTGAACTTGCCTCCGTATCTAAGCAGTTTACTGCCATTGCAATTCTGAAACTTTATGAAGAAGGAAAATTAGATTTGAAAGATAGTGTTCAAAAATTTATACCTTGTTTTCCATATAAAAAAAGGACAGTACATCATCTTTTGTGCCATAGGACTGGCTTACCCGATTATTTTAAATTTTCACATGGCGTTTGGCCCAATAAAGATTCGCTGATGCGAAACGACGATTTGATAGACATACTTTGCAAAAAGAAATATAGAGCACAGTTTTGGGTCAACACTAAGCACAAATATTCCAATACTGGATATGTGGTTTTAGCCTCCATTGTGGAAGCTGTTAGCGGTCAGAAATTTAATGAATATTTGGACGAAAACTTTTTTAAACCCCTGAAAATGAACAGCACTTTTGCTGGCGAAGCTCCTGAAAATCTCAAAAAAAGACTTACCAACGGACATGCCAAATGGTATGGACTTCGTGAAAAAAGTTTTATGGACGGCTGTTTGGGCGACAAAGGTGTTTGGTCCACAACCCACGATTTAAACATCTGGAGTAATGCCGTTTTTAGTGGACAAATTATCAGCGACTCACTACTGCATCTTGCCACCACACCCAAAAACCCAGATATGATAGCAGAATATAATTATGGTTATGGGTATAGATTGGGTAAAATTTATGACAATCAAAATTTAGTATTTCACGGTGGACTTTGGGGAGGATTTAACACTCTGTTTATCAGACGACTACAAGACAAAATCAACATAATAGTTCTGAGCAACTTAGATAACAAAAGCTTTAGGCAACAGAGCGGAAAATGGATTGAAATAATTGAGCAATTGTAGAATGTTTTTAAAATTTACTTAGATGAAAAAGGGATTTATATTACTACTTATTGTATTTATAGTAAACTCAAATATTTTTGCCCAGCAAGCTTTTGTCCACGATAAATCAGACGGATACATACCTCCACAAGAACCCGAAGTTCAGCAGAAACTGGACACATGGCAAGACCTAAAATTTGGTGTTCTTTTTCACTGGGGATTATATTCCGTTCCTGGAATTGTAGAATCTTGGTCAATCTGTTCTGAAGATGTGGAATGGATTTCGCGAGACACGACAATGACCTACGAAGAGTACAAAAAATGGTATTGGGGTCTGAAAGATGAATTTAATCCAACAGATTTTAATCCAGACCAATGGGCATCGGTGATGGAAAAAGCAGGTATGAAATACGTAATTTTCACCACAAAACATCACGATGGCTTCAATATGTTTGACACAAAACAGACAGATTTTTCCATTGCAAACGGACCATTCAAAAACAACCCTAAAGCAGATGTAGCCAAATATGTTTTTGAGGCATTTCGAAAAAAAGACTTTATGATTGGTGCCTATTTTTCTAAACCAGACTGGCACTCGCAATACTATTGGTGGGACCGCTTTGCAAGTCCAAACCGAAGTGTAAATTACAAAATTGAACGACACCCCCAACGTTGGGAAAAATTCAAAGAATTTACATATAATCAATTAAATGAAATCACCTCCCAATATGGAGATATTGATATACTTTGGTTGGATGGCGGATGGGTTTCGGCACCTAGTCAAGATATTGATATGGATAATATTGCAAAGATGGTTAGAAAAAATCAGCCGGGAATACTGATTGTGGACAGAACTATTCAAGGGAAATATGAAAACTATCAAACTCCAGAGCGTTCAATTCCCGAAACTCAATTGCCATATCCTTGGGAAAGCTGCATTACATTGAGCAACGACTGGGGTTGGGTGCCCAATGCCCCATACAAATCGGCACAACAAGTAATAAATATGCTTGCAGAAATTACCGCAAAAGGCGGATGTTTGCTTTTGGGAGTTGGACCCACAGCCCAAGGCATTATTGAGACTCCTGCCGTTGAACGTCTTGAAAAAGTTGGAGAATGGCTCAAAGTTAACGGAGAAGGAATTTACAATACTCGTATCACAAAAAACTACAATAGTGGCAATATTTGGTTTACTGCCAATAAAAATAATAAAACCATTTATGCCATCTATGCACTCCCCGAAGGAGAAACACTGCCAGAAAATATCCATTGGGAAGGAAACCCACCTAAAAAAGGCACAAAAATGACACTTTTGCAAAATAACAAAAGGATGAAATGGAGTACAAAAAATGGTAAAACGACTGTTATTCTACCAAAAATACTGAAACAAGAGCCATTAGTTTTGAAATTTGATATGGACTAAGACATAGCTTTGTGAAAAATTTCCTACAGTTTTCTTTTTGTTATTATAATTTTCCAATGGTCTTCATCAAACTTGGCTCTATATATTTCTAATGCTCTGATATAGTTCTCCTTAGCCAATTTGGCATTAGCTCTTTTTTCATAAATATCACCCTTTGCAACATAAATATCTGCAAAAACATCATGATTTTCCTTAAAGATGTCTTTGTACATTGACATTGCAATATTTATATTATTTTCTGCTTCTTCAAGTTTGTTCTCTTTTGCTTGCATAATGCCGTAATTCAAATATACGGAGGCTATAATGGGTGAGTTGCCGTTAAAAATTTGCTCACACATGTTCAACGACTTCCGAAACAGTGAATCGGCTGTTTTATAACTTCCTCTACCACCCTCAATATTAGCCAACCCGCCCAAAGCAACGGCCGTTTCCAAGCTGTTTTCAAAACCAAATTGCTTGTTTAAATTAATCTCATTTTTAAAAAGTGAATCGGCGGTATTTATATTTCCTAAACCATAGTTTACGTTTGCCAAACTATTTTGCAGACCTATTATTTGATAATTTTTCGACTCCAAACTACCCAATATAAAAGGGATAGTTTCATCATATAATTGCTTTGCTTCATCGAATTTTGAGAGTTTGATTTTAAGCGAAGATAATTTTATCTTTAAAACTGAAAGATTGAAAATTTCGCTATTTAAAGAGTGTTCATAAATCCCTATTGCCTGTTGGCAGAGACTTTCAGCTTCTTTATAATCTCCTGTTGTGTGTTTTAAATCAGCTAAAATATCTAAAAACTTAACATAATTTTGTCTCTGCGTATCATGCAAGTTTTCTAAAATCTTCATTCCCGCACTAATATATGATTCTGCTTCATCATATTGGGCTTGCATCAATTTTATTTTGCTCAATAAAAAATTGCATTCTACAATGCCATAACTATCATTTTTTGAATTGTTTTCAAAGCAACTTAATGACTCTTTTAGCTTAAGCTCCGATTTTGGGAAATCATTTAAAGCTAACAAACAATGCCCCTGAAGCTGCTTTATTTGGCAAAGCTCTATACTTTTATCCATCGCATACTGATATGCTTTATCAGCGTACGTTAATGCCTCTTTAAATTTTCCTTGCCAAGCAAAGTTGTATCCTAAAAGAATATAGTTTTTTGCTAAATCTTCTCTACTTTTCTCGTTTTTACTATCTTTTTCTAAGATTGAAATTGCTCCAAGAAACATATTTTCAGAATTTTGATAATTAGCACCTGACATCTGCGAAATTCCAAGATTTTGCAATAGCAACGCATAGTCTCGATTCTTTTTGCCCACTATGCTATCATACATTTCAATTGCCTCTACGTGAAGCGAATCAGCCATAGAAAGTTGATTTAAGTTTCTGTGTGTCATTGCAATATTATTTAACGACCAAATCTCCTCCTCTTTCCAATAAGCCGAAGAGCTTTGACTGGCAAGCAAATAATTATGTGCTATTTGATAATTTTGAAGCGCATTGTCAAATTTTTTATTGTCAAATTCTACATCTGCTTTACACCTATATGCTTTATATAAGTTTAAATATGTAATGCCGATTTTATGTGCCTCAGTATCATCTAAAACCTCATTTTCACCTTCATCAACTCCAAGCCATAACTTTCCTGCTTTGTGAGCCTTTAGGGCATAATTTATCGCTTCATCACAATTATTATTTTTGTATGCTTTTTGAAAATCACTAATATAATCAAACATTAAAACATTGTTTTCTATATGCTTATCGCCATAATTTAGCATTTTCAGAAAATGACGAAAAGGCTTATTGGAAGT
>JAAYKF010000092.1 GCA_012522535.1 Bacteroidales bacterium | reverse complement strand
TCTTTATCGTTTTGTGTTTCTGCAAAACTGATTTTAATTTTACCATTATTTTCTTTGTTTGGTTCGTTTTCCCATGCTTTAAGCTGTGTTATGAAATCTTGAAAATGTCTGTAATTATCATTCTCAATATTTGTTTTGTAAGGTAAGTTTTCGGCAGACAATTTTTCGATTATTTCTGCTAATTTATCTTTTTCTAAGTTCCACAAGGCTAGTTCAAAAGGCGAAATTAATGTGTTGAAATATACCTTTGCTTTTAGTTTATTAGCATGGCGAACTATATCAGCAAGTTGCAAAACATTCTCACGATTTGGTGTTGGAATTATGCCTAAATGTGTATTTTTTCTTTTACAATAATTGTGAAAATATTCCAAATTTTCGATACTTTTTTCGAAGTTAGCGTTTTTACGAATTTTCTCAAAACTCTCCTTTTCAAAGGAATCGAAGGAGATATTTATACTGAATCTTCCTCTTTCTAAAATGTTTTTAACTTTGTCGTTTAGCACAGTCCCATTAGTCTGAACCAAAATTTTTGCTCTCTTATTTTTTTTAATCAAATATTCCCAAATGTCATAATATTTTGATATTAAGAATGGTTCTCCACCATAAAACTTTGTCTCTTTTGCCCTTTTAAGAAATGGTTTTATTTGCTCAATAAAATTGTCATCATAAACAGAATTTTGATATTCACCTTCCTTATCTAAAGAAGAACTAAAGATAGGATTGCAGATAATGCATTCCAAGTTGCATCTGTTTTCCAATTCAAATTCTAAAACCTGAGGGTAGTTTTTAATTTTATATCTGTCGTATAAACTATTTTTTGCACCATCAAAATTTCTGGAAATAAGGGCATATTTGCACACATCACAACCGTACGACAAATCGTCGTGCATAATAAAATCGCGCAATTTGTTGTATTCTTGCCCATTCCAAATTTGGTCAATATTTTGCTCTGGATAGCGTCCCATGATTTTTTTTCTGTTGTGGCAACAAGCTATAACTTCGCCATTAAAAGCAAAATACATCATTTTGAACGGAGCGTAACATAAATATTTCTGTGGACCCAAAGGACGAGTTTGGTTGAAAAATTTCACAATTTCTGAGGGAAGCGAGTCGTAGTGCCCTTTTCCCGACAAGCTTTTTTTCTTGTAAAAGAGCTTGTTTATGAATCGAATTGCTTTTACCCCTTGTCGTTTAATCATTTTTTGGGAATTTTGTACGTGTCTAATAAAATGCTAAGCTCATCTATATCGCAGTTTTGAATAAAATCGGTAAAGATTTCGTCTGAAGTAAAATTAGAAGTTTTTTCAAATAACTCAATGTTGAATTTTGAATTGTTATTTTTGAGAAAGTATAAGTTTGCTAAATCCTCGAAATTAGCACTGTTTGGGTTTTGTTGAGGTTTGTCTATTTTGCTGAAAACCAGTCTTTTAAATTCATAACCATAGCTCTCTTTTTGGGGATTGTTATAAATTTCATTGAGCTGTTTCATATATTCTACAACCTGCATAAGTGCTTTTAAAGCTTCAATGTTTTGTGTAGAAATATTGTTTTTATACAATTCAAAGTCGGAATATAATTTGTTGTAGAATAGTTTAAACTCATCTGATTCTAAACTCCATAAAGCTTCTTTTGCGGGATTCCAAACCACACTAAACCAGCCATTTGCTCCCAGTTTACTCCATTCTTTGGCAATTTCTACAAGTTCATTTCTGTTGGCTTTCATGGCGCAAGTTGTGATGCCGAAAAAACTTGATTTTTGAGAAGTGTAATTTCTGAAAAAATCTAAATTCAATAGCATAGCCTCAAAAGAACTTCCCTCTCTGATTTTTTCGTAATTTTCTTTGTCGAAAGAATCGATGGAAATATTTATGCCAAATACTCCTTTTTGCAAAATTTCTTTCACTTTTTCGCTTAAAATAGTGCCATTGGTTTGAATTTGTATTTTGCAATGGGGATTTTTCTCAATAAAAAAATCCCATATTTTAAAGTATAATGGTGTTAGAAATGGTTCTCCACCACTAAAACGTGCTTCTTTTATTTTGGGTAACCAAAGTTTTAAATCTTCAAAAAAGATACTGTTGTAGTACGGGTTTTCTCTCTTTTCGCCAATTTGCCTAAATTGATTTGATGACAAATGCGAACACATAGTGCATTTGAGGTTGCAAATATTATCAATTTTAAAGTCTAAAATTGCAGGAGCATCGTCAGAAACTGGATATCTATTGTACAAACTTGAACTTTTGGCATTGGACTTTATCTTATCTTCAGCCATGCAGTGTGTACAATGTGGAGAATATGCTTTGAGTAAGGTTTTACGTAGCTTTTTTATTTTTTCTCCATTCCAAATATCTTCAATTTTTGAATCTTTTATGTTGCCTACAATATCGACATGATTGTGGCAACAAACTCCAACTTGACCGTTTATGCCAAACCTTAAAGATGCGTGTGCAGCTTTGCATACGGCATTTTCAATTTTCGACTTTCTGTTTTTGGTCAAGATTCTCATAATTAAATTTTGCTAATTAGACGATTTAAAAATTTCTCGTTGTCTTGTCGGTAAAATTCATTTATTATCAAAGGTATAGAAAAACTCAAGATTTTTGCCAATTCCGATTGCGAAACTTTACTTTTTTCAATATCATTTATTAGTTTTTCTGCCAATAGGAGAAGTTTATCACGATTTTCATTGCTAATAATTTCATCTTGAGATATATGAGATATAATAATTTTTTGAAGTTTTTTACTTAGTTGAATTTTTGTAAGTTTTAGGTTTATGTCGTATTCAGAGAAACTCTCCTCGCTGTGCCATGTTTTCAAATTTTCAATAATTTCATTGTAGCGAATTGTATTGAATTTTTGAACATCATTTTCGTTTCTAAAACTATAATTTTCAATATTTTGAACGATAGATTTAAGTCGCTCTTTTGAAGAATATCTCAAACTTAAATCAACTGGTGCCCAGACCAATTTTGGATAAATTTGAATATTTTTGTTGTTGAAATATTCAAAAAGCTGTGGTAAATCGTCAATATTTTTGTCCATCAAAACAGTTTTTATGGACATCAATCTAGATTTGTTTTTATGGATTTCAATAAATTTATTTATGTTTCCAAAAACTTTCTCAAATGAGGCATTTTGACGGATATATTCAAAGTTTTCAGCATCTAAAGTGTCGATGGAAATAGTGAGCGAAAAGTTTAGTTTCTGAAAATACTCCAAAATTTTCTCATTTAAAATTGTACCATTAGTTGAGATTGTAATTTGAGCTGAAGAGTTTACCGAACATAGATAATCCCAAATTTTGTAATAGTTTTTGTTCAAAAAAGGCTCGCCACCGGTGAAATTCAAAAACTTTGCCTCTTCCAAAAGAGGTTTTATCTGTTTAATAAAATTATCATCGTAGGGTGAAATATAAGCTTCACCTTTTTCTCTGTTTTTTCGCACTTCAGAAGAATATTCGCCACTGCACATTATGCATTGCAAATTGCAAATATTGTCGGTCTGAAATTCCAAGGAGACAATGTCATTACTTTTGCCAAACTCACTCAAATAATCATATTTTATGCAGCCAGATTGAAAATATCTACCATTGGATATATCTTGTTGGCAAAACCAGCAAGAATCGGTAAAAGAGTAATTTTGTAATTTGTTTTGTAGCGATTTTAATTTTTCACCATTAATAATTTCTTCAATATTGTTTTCAGGATAAACTCCCAAAACATAGCCTCGATTGTAATGACACGACATCAACTTTCCGCCCTGAGTGAAAAGTAGCGATTTTGAAGGGGCATGGCAAATACTTCCCAAAGCAGTTTCATGCCTCACTTCATTGTAGTTTTTATATTTTAGTTTATTAAGCCACTTCATAAATTATCTTTTGGGAGTTGAGATATTTCTAAGTCCAAATTTAATCATTTGCTTTGTTAAATGCACAAAACCTCTGTCAAAATCTTGAACAGTGAGGGTGAAGCTTTCGTTTTTATTTTTAAGTTTTATAGCTGATATCTTTATTTCAGGATTTTCGGTTTCTATATCTTTTATGTTGAAAATTAGAGGGTTAACCAAAAAGAAAAGTTCAAGTTCATCTTCCATTTCGCGTATGCGTATAGGTTTTGGATTGGTGAATTTGTCAAGAACCAGTTTGTTATTTTTGCTATTCAAATCATATATGTTGTGGTTGAAAATGATTTTAGCAGCATTTGATTTGGCTCCAATAAAAATCAAAGGTATATCTATTTCGCCAATAAATTTTTCTGGAATATGGATGCAAAGTGCAGAATAAACACTTGTTTTTTTATTTTTGTTAAAATTGGTTTTAGTTAGACGAAATCTAGGATAAAAAGGAAAAATAATTGAACTTTTTGCAGGTAAATAAACCTTGTTGTTAATGTGAAAATCAGTTTTGCTAATATCGATAATCTTCCGCTGATTATTTTTGTAATTTTTAGCAGTCTTTTTGGATTTGCCCATCCTTTTATACCAAAATGTTTTGATTTTTTCCTTGTGAAATATATTTTTTACTATATAAATATTTCCGTTGTTGACAAGTTCTTCCATTCCTAATATTTCTCCATTTTCATCGCAGTAGAAAGAGTGAAATGTTGGGTCAAAAAGCAAATATTTATCATCAATTTTTACTTCAGGAACAACGTGCGTCTGGAAATCCCACAATCGGGCATCGTAGTCCATAGCTTGCCAAATTTTAGCCAAAACTTGAGATTTGTCATCGCAAAATCCTGAGCCAGAAGAATTTAGGAAAAGTAGATGATGGTGATACCACTCTTCGTGTGTTAGAGGAATGCCCACGCCCCATGTGAAATCAATCATAAAACGCCATGCTCTAATGTAATCATGCTCTACAGAAGAGTATCTTTTATTTATGAAATCTAAAAGACTTTTATTGTCTGTAAAAAAAAGTTTTTCCCAAATTTCGCTTATATCTTCGTTTTCATCACCAATGTTTTTTATCAATATGGCATTAGAAGATTTATGATTTTCCTTATAAGAAAACGATTGTGAATAGCTCTTAAAAAGTGAAAATAAGAGCGTAATGAGTATTAATATATATTTTCTTGCAACCATAATTCCAAAGTTACGATTTTCCACAATCTCCAAGTATCTTTTTTTAGAATTAACTGATTTATATAACTTTTGGAGAAAATTCCAAATTCAATTAAAATTGAATTTGATATGATTTTCTTATATAAATCAAATTTTGAATAGTAGCTGTCGTAGGGCACAAAGCCTTGTTTTTTTTGTCCAATGATGTGCTTGCAACTATCATTTAAGTAATTTTCCAATACCTTTTTGTGAGATTTACCATCGAAATAAGATTTGGGATTTAAACTTATCAAAAACTCAAATAGTTCTTTCTCTAAAAATGGAGTTCTCAACTTTATGGAGTTTGCTTTGGCTGCATACGATATTTTTTTTACTACTAACTGAGACATAAAGCCTTTTATATCAAGTAGTTGGAAGTCTTTGACTTTTGCTTTATTTTTTAAATTTTTCTCATAAAACCCAAAAGTATTGTGGGGGATAAGTTTGTGAAAATCTTCAGTGAGAAGTTGTCTAAGTTCTTGATAATCAAAAAGCCCCATACTCATATGATTGATGTATATTTTGATTTTCTTATCTCTTTTATTAGCTCCTAATTTGTTAAAAAAACTATTATTTCCAAAAATATCATAGTACCAATTATACCCTGCCAAAAGTTCATCGGCACCTTCGCCTGAGAATATTGTGTCAGTGTGTGCGGATGCGTAGGATAAAATTTGATTTGTGGGTAAAATAGAAATATCAGAGATGGGTTCTGGGTAGTTAGCAACTACAAGTTTTAGAGGGAAGTCATCATCTTCAATGTTTTTATTGTAATGTGTAGTTCTTAAAATTTGTGCCGTTTTTGTTGCTTTAAAATGTTCGCTGTTTTCCCAGTTTGGGTATGCTAAGGTGAAGCTTTTTGTTTCAATATTAAGTTTGTGCAAAGCTTTGGCGATGACCGTAGAGTCGTAACCACTACTGAGAAGAGTAGAGGCTTCACTTTTACCCAATAATGTTTTTTTGATCGCATTTTCAAACAGATATTCGAATTTTTCTTGTAATTCCTCTGCTTTAAGAACTGATTTATTTTGCGGTATTTCCTTGGTATATGTTGCTATTTGTGCTGTTTTATCTCCCTTTTTTAACAGAAAACTTCCAGCTTCTAGTTTGAAAATGTCTTTGAAAATAGTTTGTGGACTGGGGATGTATCTGTAAGTTAGGAAATTGCAAATAGCTCCAATGTCTATGTTGTTTATCGATTTTTTGTTTTTTGTAATTAATCTTAGTTTGGAGGAAAAAATAATTTCATCATTATTTTCTTCGTAAAATATTGTTTCGAAGCCAAATTTGTCGCAAGCTAAAATTAAAGATTCGTCCATGTGGTCAATCAATGCTATGGCAAAACTTCCATTTATTTTGTCGAAAAATTTAGCACCAATTTCCCTATATCCACTTGTAATTGCTTTTGAAATATTGTCTTTTTCGTAAATGAAATCATTGGGTAAATTTTCAATGTTCCAAATATCACCCACAAAGTTTATGGAGATTTTATTATCGTTATCTATGCAAAAGTTAAGATTTTGGGAAGAGTTATCAGCTCTATCTTGCGAAATAAAATCTTCTTGTGGATTGAGATTATTTCTATTTGTTCCGCAAAATTTTCCAAAAATCGACTCCACAATTATAGTTTTTTCTGTTTGAAATTTTCTTTAAAACTTTCTATCTCCATTGCAATAGCCTTTTTATTCCAAAATCTATATTTTTTTAGAAAATTGTGGTACTCTTTTTTGCTTAAAACTTGTGCTTCATGGCTGTGTAGCAGGTGAAAATATTCAGAGCTAATGGATCTGAAAATATCCTTTTTGAAGTGTTGGTAATATTCGTCTTTTAATAGTAGTTCCAAGATTTTAATATTATTAAGTTTGAAACTAACTAAATCGAATTTTTTAGAAAATCCATCTTTATGGTCAAGATAAACTGACCAAGCATGATTAAAATATTTGAATTTGCTATTTTTAATAAACTCCAATTGTAGTGCCCAACTAATTGATAGAGAGAGATTTTTATATTTTTCTAAAATTTTCAAATAATCTCCATTTCTCACCATTAATGAAGCTGTAGGAATTATTTTTCTATTAATCAGTTCCCATGGAAAAAGTTCTTCATTGTATGTATTAAACTGTGAGTATGATTTCCACTTACCGTGTGTTTTTTGGAATAATGCTTTGTCGCTTAATTCTTTATCTGTTATAGTTGAAATTATTTTAGAATCATGAAAGCAGGCTGAATAGTCCTTGTTGTTTTCTAAAAAATCAACTTGAGTTTCTATTTTTTTGTCAAAAATCCAATAGTCGTCGGCATCAATCCAGCAAATATATTTTCCATTTGCATTTTTTAAAAACAGCGTGCCAGTGGCCAAAGGTCCCATGTTTTGTGGGTTTTGTAGGACTTTGTTTGGAGATTTTACGTTTTTCAGCGTATCATTTATTACTTCTATGCTATTGTCGGTAGAAGCGTCGTCGCACACAATAAGCTCCAATTTGTATTTGGTTTTTTGTCCTAAAACTGATTGTATAGCTTTATGAACAAAATTGGCTTGGTTGTAGCAAATAATTCCAACGCTAATATCTATTTCGGACATCAATGTTTTATTGAAGTTTATTATTAATGACATTTTTCATATCACCAATAGTCTTTATTTTATCAAGCAATTTGTCTTCAATTTCAATTTCGTACTTTTCTTCAATATCAAGAATTATATCAACAATTCTTGCGGAATTTATTTTTAGGTCGCTGGTGATTTTTGAATTTACATTAAAATCTTTCCATACATCTTTGTTGAAAGTGTATTTTTGTAGTATTTCAACAATTTCATTTTCTATTTTTTCCATAATTTAGTGATTTGGTTATTGTGTACAAACAAAGTTAAACATATTTTTTAAGAATAAGACAAGAATTAACATCTCCAAATCCAAAACTTGCTTTTGCAACATAATTAATGTCTTTGTTTTCGATTAAATGCATGCTGATTTTTTCTCTTGGATATATTTTTTCTACGTCTGGATGCAGGTCTTCACAATTTATATTTGGGTGAATAAATCCATCATTTATTTGCAAAGCAGAGGCAATAGTTTCTACTGCTCCGGCAGCTCCAATAAGGTGTCCGAAGAGTGATTTAGGGGCATTTATATAGGGAAATTTATTTTTTAATGAAAGAGCTTCAATCCAATTTATTATTTCCAATTTATCGGCTTTTGTACCAGTTAGGTGTCCACTAATAAGGTCAATGTCTTCACCTTTAATATTTGCCTGATTTAGAGTTGACTGTATGCAGTCTATCACCCTTATTGGGTTAGGATATGTCATGGTTCCGCCATTTCTTTGTCCGCCAGCATTTACTTCTCCACCCACAATTTCGGCATAAATTGTTGCATTACGTTTTATAGCATGTTCCAGCTCTTCAACAACAAGAATGCCTGCACCAGCCGAAGGAACAAATCCCGAAGCTGAGGCACTCATGGGACGGCTTGCTTGGGTAGGGTTTTCGTATTGATTTCGGCATAAAAGTCGCATGGAATCGAAACCAGCCCAGCAGTATGGCGAGTATGGATCGGAGCCACCAGCCAAAATTAATTTGGCTTTGCCTTGTTTAATCCTTTCGTAGGCATAAACTATAGCTTCGGTTCCCGTTGAACAAGCCGAAGAATTGGTGGCATTAATATTTGACAATGCCAAAATGTTCGATAGGTTTGCGGCACAACCGCTCATCATCCATTGTTCAACTAATTGGCTACCCAAACGTCTTATGCTTTTAGACTGAACTTTAGGCTGAATTTTCCTCATGAAAACTTCGTAACCTGTAAAACAGGTGCCAATG
>JAAYKF010000091.1 GCA_012522535.1 Bacteroidales bacterium | reverse complement strand
TTTTTCATTTTAAAGAAGAACCTATCAAACTTCACATATTGATTTGTTTTATGGCATTAGTCATATCAAAGCACATAGAACTACAATCAGGCATATCAATAAGAAAGTTCATAAATGAAGCAAAAAAAATTACTGATGGATTGATTCTCAATAAAATTACTAACAAAATCCACTTAGTAAAAAACTGAACCATCAATAAAAATGAAGGAAATTATATCTAAATTTTTTTGACCGCACTAAAAGGGACAAGTCAGGACGAATTTGGAGTAGCGGAAATTTCAGCCGAAACACCTATCAATTTAGGTTATGTTTGCAAACACGCCCCATTATCCAACAATAATGCTCACGCTTTAATTGTAGGCGACACAAAACCAATCGCAAAGAAATTATCAAAAGCGATTACGAATGTATTTAATTTTTCAGACGACAAAGAAGAAAACAAAACTTGGTTTTGTAAAATAGCAGACAAGTGCATCCTATTGATTATTATCTATTAATATAGTCGTCCATTACGTCTTTTTTCCATCAGTTCTACTTAAACGCTTTTTCGTGGAGTCCTTCGCCGTTTAGGGCTAAATCTTTCATAAAGCTTGGAACATCTATGCCCAAATATTTATCTACATAAAGTTTAGCCAAATACATGCCCAGCATATATCCGTGTCCGCGAAGTCCTGTTAGAAGTCCATTTTCGGGATCAACTATATAGCGTGGCTCAACATAGTAGCCCGACCAAACAGATTGGAAGCCTACGGAAGCCAAATTGGGAATCCAGTCAACAAAAACTTCAGAGACAATTTCTAAGAAATCTTTACTGTTTATTCTTCTGTTTTTCCATGTTTCTTGGGCATCAACCAAGGGTGATGCACAGCCTATTATCTGTCCTGTTTCGTAGAGCTGTTGCCCGTAAACTGCCGAAAATCCTTTATACTCTCTTCTGTCGATAAGCATATCCAAAGAGTCTTTGTTTTTCCCAAGATTGGGCAATCTGCGGGTTATAAATGCCTGATGTTTAACGGGATATAATCCTATATCTAAGCCCAGAGAATGAGCAAACTTTTCGGAACCCCAACCCAAGGCATTTACAAAATGTGCTCCAACAAATTCAATATATTCTTTGTTATGGGTTTTTACCAGAACCACTGTTTTGTCGCCCTCTTTCCACACTTCCATCACTTCGGCATCTTCGTAAATTTTTCCTCCTTGATTTTCGCCTTTTCGTCTGATAAAGTCTATCACCTTTCCGGGTGTAGATTGCCAACATTCGTTGGTTATCAATGCCGAAATATATTTATCCAATTTTGGATTGAAATATGGTGATACCTCTGTTGCGAAATCTTTTGGGTCAATCATAAATGCATCAGACCACTGTCGCGATTCGTCCAAAGCCCTGTATGTGGCATCGTCGTGGGCAAAATTGACATATCTTGTGAGTTTAAAGTCGATATTTGTCTCTTTTTGAATATCTTTAAATATCTCCAAATTGTGTCGGGCAATATCTGATATATGTGGGTTTGAGAATGTGGGTCGTCCGCCGGCAATATTTCTCCATGAACCGCCACGCTCCCAGTTTATCATAACAGGTTTTTTACCAGCTTCGGCAAAGTATCTAAATAGTGCACTTCCTGCAATACCTCCACCAGCTATAACAACCTCAACCTCAACTCTTTTGGCTTTTTGTCCGCCAAGCGAAGTTATGATTTCTGCTTTAGTATCATTGGGATAAGTTTCGCCCAAAGATACCTGATTTGAAAGAGGTCCACGGGGTGTGGCATCGCCTACAACAGTAATTCCAAATCTTCGCATATCTTGTTTCAAACGCGGAATACAGCGTTTACCTCGACAAGGTCCCATGCCCAAACGGGTAGTGTGTTTTATCTCATCTATGGAGATAAATTTTCTCTCCCCTACTATATCCAACACTTCGCCTAATTTAACATCATCGCAATGGCAAACATAAGTTTCGGAGGGGATTTCAACCTCAACTGGCGACATTTCCAATGGTTTTGGATAAGCCTCTTTTACAATAAATCCGCGAGCTTTGACCATCTCCTCTCCCTTTAAGCTAAGTGATTTCACCCTCGCCACATTGGTTTTATTGGATTTTTTTAGAATCTTTTCCACTATGGCATCGCCAAGAATTTCACCATTATTGTCGATTAGATAGACCTCTGCACCCTCTTCTACATGATATTCTATGGGCAAGAAAAGCCATTCTCTTTTTAGGTTATACCCAAATATTGCCAATCCGGGGCATTGCGAAACGCACTCCATACAACCAATACATTTATCGTAATCTACCGTTGGCACATCACTGGTTGAAGGTTTTGTAATGGCTCCGAATGGACAAGCAAAGGTGCATGGATTACAGGCAAAGCCATATAGGCAATCGGTTACAACAAATCCTTTGTTTTCCATTCTCTCTTTTTGAGGAATGTTTGGTTCTTGCAAAACTCTTGTGGGGTGCTGTTGAGAGTCGATATACTCTTTTGAGAGCATAAGGTAGTCATTGTAGTTGGCTCTTTTGCCTAACTCCATGGCAATTTCCATGGCTGCTTGTTTTCCCCTAAGTACGGCACTTGTGCCTTCGCCAATTCTGATGGAGTCGCCAACACCATATGCTCTAATTCCAAAGACTTCCTTACCTTTTATCAAGAGCTGGTCGTCGGGGACAAGCCCTGTGCAGATATTTATTACATCAATATCGCTAATAATTTTTTCGGTACCCGGAATTGCCTTAAAGTTTTCGCATTCGGCAATAACGGCTCCAATAACTCCATCACGATTTTCATTTGGTATTGCCTTAAGAAGCATATGAGATGTTAGAATTGGTATTCCCAATCGGCGAACCCTATTGGCTTGAACTGGAAATCCGCCCTCGTGAGATTGTGCCTCTACAATGGCTTTTACCTCGGCACCAGCCTGAAAAGCTTGATATGAGGTCAAGTACCCAATATTTCCGGCACCAATTGTCAATATTTTTTTTCCAAGTAGGGTGTGTTCCACATTCATCATTTTCTGAAAAACTGCTGCAGTATATACCCCCGGGATATCATCATTTTCAAAAGTTGGAACAAAGGGTACTGCCCCAGTGGCAACCACCAAAAACTCTGCATCTATGTAAAAAACTTCGTCTGTAACAATATTTTTCACTGCCACCCTTTTATCTTCTAACAAGTCCCAAACGGTGGAATTTAGAATAATACCTTCGTGATTATCGCCAGCTAATGTTTTAGAAATATCAAAACCTCTTAAACCGCCATATTTTTTCTCTTTCTCGAAAAAGAAAAATTGGTGTGTTTGCATATTAAACTGTCCGCCAATGGTGGCATTATTATCCAGCACAATATTGGGTATTTCTTGCTCGTTTAAAAATTCTCTACAAGCCAATCCTGCTGGTCCTGCCCCGATAATTACGACCTCTGTTTTATATATTTTAGTAGTCTTACTCACAGGGTATTCGCGTGGTTGTGGCATATTATCTTTAGAAATCTCTTCTACCTCATTAATGTCGTCAACACGAGTAACACAAATACGTTTTATTTGACCATCGACAAGCATTTCGCAGGCTCCACATTTTCCAATTCCACACTCCAGACTTCGTTCTCTATTTTCGATGCTATGGCTGTGAACGGGATAACCAGCTTGGTGCAATGCCGCTGCTATGGTATATCCATACTCACCTTCAATCTCTTTTCCATTAAATAAAAACTTTCTCTTTTTTACCTCTTCAATATCCAGAATTGGATGATTTACTATCTTTTGCATAATGAATAATGTGTTGTTTCAAATGCAAAAATATTTTATTTTTTTATATATATCTACTATTACACTACTTTTTGCAAAATATATTTTGTTTCTTTTACTTTCAACCAACACATAAAAGTTGAGGTGAATATATTAACATACTCATAAAGCTTTGTTTGTAGCAAATATAAATACATTTTTTTGATTTTTTTCAATTAAATTGTTTTTTTATCGTTAATTAATACGGCACTTCCCCTAAAAATCGACTTATATTTGCTATATTTGCAAAAAAAGAAAATTATGTCTAAATTAAAAGTACTTATTGTTTCTCAAGAAATATCTCCATTTGTTGATAGTTCGAATATTTCTGACAGTAGCAACTCATTAGCTCAGTCTATTCAAGAAAAGGGTCATGAAGTTCGTTGTTTTATGCCACGATATGGCTTAATCAACGAAAGGCGCAATCAGTTGCACGAAGTAATTCGTCTTTCTGGAATGAATGTTATTATAAATGATAATGACCATCCACTGGTGATAAAAGTAGCTTCTTTACCTGGAACTCGCATGCAAGTTTATTTTATTGACAATGATGAGTTTTTTAAACGTAAAGCCATGCTAAAGGACAAAAACGACGAGATGTTTGCCGACAATGACGAAAGAGCACTCTTTTTTGCCCGTGGCGTTATTGAAACAATTAAAAACTTAGGCTGGTCGCCAGATATAATCCACTGCAACGGCTGGTTTACAAGTCTTGTACCACTTTATATCAATAAAATTTATAAAGATAACCCCATTTTTGCAGACACTAAGGTTATATATTCTGCTTTTGAAGAGGGCTTTGAAAGCTCATTAAACAACAATCTTGTTGAAAAGATTAGGTATGACGAAATAGAAGAAAGTAGTCTAAAACATATTGAAGACCCCACATTTACAAACATTACTAAGCTTGCCGTGGACCATGCTGACGGAATTATTGTGGATGAGCTAACAAATAATGAACTTGTAGAGTACATCGGAAAGCTGAAACAGCCTGTTATAAAAATGAAAGAACAGGGTGAAAATCAGGAAGCTATTAACGATTTTTATGAAGAAGTTTTAGAAAAAAGTGGCGTTTTAGCTGAATAAGCGTAGTTCTATTCATATTTTGTTTAATTTTGTGCACAGTTAAACAATAAAATAGAGATTTGAAAAAAAGCATAATATCACTTATTGCACTCGTAATTACCAACTTACTAATAATTAGTTGCAGTAAGGAGTCTGATATGATTGGTTTGGAAATTCAACCACCATCAGATAGGCTCAATGCTTTTTTTACAGATAGTGCCTCGGTTTTTGCCTACACACAGTTGGACGACTCCATTAGAACCGACAATCTGAGCTTGAATGTTGTAGGATATCTTAACGATAGACTGATGGGTAAAACTCAAGCAGGAGTAGCATTTGAAATTATCCCTTCCAGCAGAAATGTAAAATTTGGCGAAGAGGTGGTGGTCGATTCTGCTTTTCTTACAATTGCTTATAAGGGTTTTTATGGCGACAGTACTTTGGGTGTTAGCCTTGGTCTTTATGAACTCAACGAAAAAATATTTATTGATAGCAGCTACTACTCTAATCATAAGTTTAAGCTTATAAATAAAAATCTTATTAGTGGTAGTAGCACTTTTTATCATAAGCCATCAACAATAGAGGTGGTGGACAATGTTGCCATACTGCCAAATATAAAAATCCCCATTAATAAAAACTGGATAAAAAATAAAATTATTTCAAAATCTGGAGAGCCAGAGCTAAGTGACGATGTCTCTTTTAAGGAGTATTTCAACGGTTTATACCTTATTGCAAACTCATCTACAAATGGTGGAAATATGGCAATGTTAGACCTCAAATCATCGCATAGTAAATTGGAAATACACTACAAAAACAGCGAAAAAGATAGTTTGAGCTATAATTTTGTGGTTTCGGACAAATGCTCCAGAACAAACACTTTTGATCATCTAAACTTTTCGGATGCCTCTTTGCAATTCCAACAACAGGTGTTGAATAACGATATATCGCTGGGCAAAGAGTTGTTGTATCTGAAATCTATGGGTGGAACGAAAGTTTATCTGAAATTTCCCAATGTGAAGGAGATGTTTGCAGGACAAAGAGTTATCATCAACAAGGCAGAACTTGTTATGAGTACTTACGGCGATGCATTTTCCAAATATTATGCAGCCGAAAACATTACTGCCAACAAAGTTAGGGAAGATAGCACCTATCAGTTCCTACCCGATGATGCTGTGCATATGGGTGAACTATATTTTGGGGGAAATTTTGATAGAAACAAAAACGAATATAGAATTAGGTTAACTAAATACATACAAAACTTAATAGACTCAGACGATGAAGATTATGGAATTACTCTTTTTGTAAACGGACGAGCTGTAAAAACTGGATCTATTGCACTTATTGGAACTAATCCCACTACACGACCATTTGAAAAAAGATTAAAACTTGAAATAACATATAGTTTACTGAACTAGTTACATATTTAGATTATTTATTAAACTTTATAAACATGTGTGGAATTGTAGGTTATCTTGGTAATAACAAGGCTTATCCTATATTGGTAAAAGGCTTGTTACGACTAGAGTATCGCGGCTATGATAGTGCTGGGGTAGCTCTTTTAAATGAAGAAGTTAATGTGTATAAATGCAAGGGCAAAGTTAGCGACCTGGAAGAATATGTTAAAGACTTCAACACCGAAGGAAGTGTCGGAATTGCACATACGAGGTGGGCAACTCACGGAGAACCCAACTATCAGAATGCGCACCCACATTATTCAATGGATAAAAAAACGGCATTAATCCATAATGGAATTATCGAAAATTATGCAACTCTCAAAACTGAGTTGATAAAACGTGGTTATGTGTTTCAAAGCAACACAGATACCGAAGTTTTAATACACTTAATTGAAGATATTCGTAAAAACGAAAATGTCGAACTTTTTGAGGCAGTAAGAATTGCCCTAACACAAGTTGAAGGCACCTATGCTCTGGTGGTAATTTCTAAAGAACATTCCGACTCACTAATTGTAGCCCGAAAAGGTAGTCCCCTAATAATCGGTATTGGCGATAATGAATATTTTATAGCCTCTGATGGCACTGCCCTCGTGGAATATACAAAAGAGGTTACATATCTCAACGAAGAGGAGTTGGCATGCATATCGTTGAAAGATGGAATAAAAATAGTTTCCATTTCTAATATCGAACGAACACCCTATATCGAAAAGTTGGAGATGAGCCTAACAGCCATCGAAAAAGGTGGCTATGAGCACTTTATGTTAAAGGAAATTCACGAGCAGCCAAAATCAATTTCCGACAGCATGAGGGGACGCTTAAGCACAAAGAAAGATGTAGTCTCCTTGGGAGGAATTATAGAGTATGAAGATAAGATGCTAAATGCCAAACGCTTTATTATACTTGGTTGCGGAACATCATGGCATGCTGGCTTAGTTGGAGAGCATATGTTTGAAGACCTTATTAGAATTCCCGTTGAGGTGGAATATGCATCGGAGTTTAGATACAGAAATCCAATTATAAATGAAGATGATATTGTAATTGCAATTTCCCAATCGGGCGAAACCGCCGACACCCTCGCTGCACTAAATTTGGCAAAAGAAAAAGGTGCTACCGTAATTGGCATTTGCAACGTGGTAGGCTCTTCCATCGCCCGAGCAACACACGCTGGCTCATATACCCATGCCGGTCCTGAAATTGGGGTGGCATCAACAAAAGCTTTCACAGCACAAGTTACACTCTTGGCTCTAATGGCTCTTGCTTTGGCAAAGAAAAAAGGAACAATACCCAACTCCAGATATCACGAAATTATAACAGCTCTAGAAAATATACCCAAACAAGTGGAAGAGACTCTGAAATATGATAACGATATAAAAGAAATTGCTGAAAGATTTACCAATGCCCAAAACTTCCTGTACTTGGGCCGAGGATACAACTTCCCCATTGCCTTGGAGGGTGCTCTAAAACTTAAAGAAATTTCGTATATACACGCCGAGGGCTATCCAGCTGCCGAAATGAAACATGGTCCCATTGCACTTATAGATGACGAAATGCCAGTTGTGGTAATAGCCACAAACAAAGGAACTTACGACAAAGTTGTTAGCAATATACAAGAAGTGAAAGCTCGTAAAGGTAAAATTATTGCCATAGTAACAAAGGGCGACAAAATTGTTAGAGACATGGCAGATTACACCATAGAAATCCCAGAAACTGAAGAGATGTTTGTACCAATATTGGCAACAATTCCCCTACAATTATTAGCTTATTACATAGCTGTAAATAGAGGTTGCAATGTTGATCAACCAAGAAACTTAGCTAAATCTGTAACTGTTGAATAGTTGCAGATTTACTAATGTTTATTAAAAGGACTGAACATCTGCCTGATGTTTAGCCATATATGAAAACAATTTGTGAATACAAACAAGTTTTTGTAGATAAAATCTTTTTTTAGGCAAATTAAATTCAGCTGAAACAAATAATTTTGCTCTTTAGAAAAGAATTTAGAAACTAAAAAGATAATATGAGAAAATTTTACTTCTTACTTTTTATAGCCATTCAGAGTCAAATAATTTTTGCTCAAAAGGCTACAATTAAAGGAACAGTTGTTGATTCTAGAACAAAAGAAACGCTTGTAGGTGTAAATGTTTATGCCGAAGGTGGACAAGGAACAACTACTGATGTTTTTGGTAACTATGTACTGGAAATAAATGCTGGAGATTGCAAGATTAACTACACATTTGTAGGATATGCACCTGTTAAGCGCGAGTTTAATATTAAAGCTGACGAGCAGAGAATATTAAATATAAGTATGCTCGAAGACTCTAAAATATTAGACGAAGTAGTTGTTTCGGCAGGACGACATGAGCAAAAACTTGCCGACCTAACTGTATCTGTCGAACTTTTAAAACCCGAAATATTAGAAAATACAAGCACTACCTCCCTTGAGAAAGCTCTTCAACGAGTTCCGGGAGTTACTATTTATGAAGACCAAGCCAGTATTCGTGGAGGTAGCGGATATTCCTACGGAGCTGGAAGTAGAGTACTTCTGCTTATGGATGACCTACCATTACTTTCAGGGTCGTCGGGCGAAGCCAAATGGTTTATTATTCCCATAGAAAACATAGACCAAGTGGAAATCATAAAAGGGGCTGCCTCGGCAATGTACGGCTCATCAGCCATGAACGGGGTTATGAACGTTAGAACAGGCTGGCCCACAAATCACCCACAAACAAAACTAATAAGCTACTCAGGTTTGTATCTAAATCCTGAACGCTCCGAACTAAAATGGTGGGGAAATACCTTACAGTCGTTCAACGGATACCAAATAATGCACTCGCAAAAGTTTGGCAACTTCGACTTGGTGGTAAATGGAAATCTTTACAACGACCAAGGATATAGAAAAGACCAAAAAAATCAAAGGTTAGGGCTAAATGTAAAAACAAGATATAGAAGTAAAAAAGTTGAAGGTCTAACATACGGACTCAACGCAAATGCATTCAGAAGATGGGGTACTAACTTCCTGTTTTGGAGAGCCGAAAAAGAGTTTGATGCCAACCTAAACGATTCCATATATAAAGCCTATCCATATGAACCAGGCGGAACCGTTATGGAACTAACAAATACCTATGCTATAGTTGACCCATTTATTACCTATTACAGAGGAAAAAACAAACATAGTCTAAAAGGTAGAATGCTATATATAAACAACGAAAATGATAACGAACAAAACAACAAAGATTATATGTACTATGGCGAATATCAATTCCAAAGAGCACTATCAGAGTCTATGGTTTTAAATGCAGGAGCTTCTGCTTTGTATTGTGACTCAGAAGCTGATATTTTCGGAAATATGTATCACTACTCTTCCGCTGCCGCAATTTTCACACAATTAGATAAAAAATTCAAAAAACTAAACCTCTCTTTTGGTGCCAGAATTGAAGGATATGGCGATGGAAGTGAGAAAATGGAATGGAAACCAGTTCTAAGAGCAGGTGCAAACTATCAAATAGCAAAGACAACATTTGCACGTGCCTCTTTCGGACAAGGATATAGATACCCCACAATTGCCGAAAAATATACACAAGCAAATATGGATGCCGTTAATGTTCTACCAAACAACAACTTGAAGTCCGAAACTGGATGGAGCGTAGAAGCCGCCCTAAAACAAGGCTTCACATTTAGCAATTGGCAAGGATATATTGACGTTGCAGGATTCTTTACAGAATATAACGACATGATAGAATTTAGGTTTGATACTTACATACCAGACAACTGGTCGCCGGGCTCAAACCTCGGATTTGAAGAATTTTATAATGAGCTAATGAAACACATTGGGTTTAAAGCACTTAATATTAGCAAAGTTCAAATTTCAGGATTAGATGTGGGTCTTGCTGGGCAAGGAGCATTCGGAAATTTACCAGTAAGATTTTTAGCAGGTTATACATTTATAAACCCCGTTGATTTTAGTAAAGACACCAACAACACTACTAGCTTCCTCAAATACAGATTTAGACACAATGCAAAAATTGACCTTGAAGTTAGTTACAAGCAACTATCCATTGGTGGCTCCTTTGAATACTTTAGCAAGATGGTTGCAATAGACAAAATTTTTGAAGAAGAGGTTGAAGTTGTTCTTGGTAATTTAGTAATCCCAACAGGCATATACGTTTTCCCCGGAATGAAAGAATATAGACAAAGAAACGAAGGTGGAGAATACTACATAGATATGCGTGTTGCGTGGGATATTAATGCCAACTCAAAACTGGCAATAGTACTTAAAAATGCACTAAACAGAGAGTACATGATTCGCCCAGGAGACGTGCAACCTCCCAGAAATATCACTCTACAATATAGCCTAAGACTCTAATGTCTGAAAAAGAAAATATCAAAATTCTGCTTGCACCACTAAATTGGGGTTTGGGACACGCAAGCAGAATTTTTTCATTAATAAAAGAAATCGAGAGGCAGGGAATAAACACCACAATAGCAGCCGATGGCAACGCTCTCGAATTTCTGAAAAAAGAATTTCCACATCTAAAAAGCATTAAAATTCCTGATCTAAAAATTAAGTATTACACCAAATTGGGGGCTAAATGGAGTATATTGCTCAGCTACAATAAAATTTCAAAGCAAATAAAAAAAGAAAATAAGTTCTTACAAGAAATTGTAAAAAAAAATGGAAAGTTTCATATTATAATTTCAGATAATAGATATGGACTTCACCACAAAGATTCTTACAACGTAATTATAAGCCATCAACATCGTGTTGTTTTAAAGGGATTTTGGAAATTTTTGAGTTTCATTCCAAATTATAAAATCAAAACTTGGCTCCGAAAATTTCATTTATGCCTAATTCCTGATTTTCAAGGAAAAAACAATTTGTCAGGCAAACTTTCGCACCCCAGCGCACACCAAAACACTCTCTACACAGGTCCGTTGAGCAGGTTTGAAGAAAAAACAGCCTCAAATATAGGTTCAGAAATTCCCATTGTTTTTTCGGGTCCCGACCCACTTAAAACTCATTTAATTGATAAAATTGTGGGGATTTTAAAAGAGAGCAAACATAAGTTTGTGGTTTTCGGCGGAAATCCAAGTTTGAAACAAAACTATAAAACTCACAATATAAATTTTATGTGGCACGCCGAAAGCAACCAAATTGAAAAAGCCATCGACAACGCCCCATTGGTTATTTCCACAGGCGGATATAGCAGTATAATGGATATATATTTGAAAAACAAAAAAGCTATTTTCGTACCATTCAAAGGACAAACTGAACAAATCTACATTTCTGAACACCTAAATTCATCTAAGTTGTTTACTTTTGTCCAATGGAAAAAGCTGGGAAATTTGGAAGATAAAATTGATGAAATTCTAGCTAAAAACTTTGTTCCACGTGAAACAAATTATAAACCCACACAACAACAACTAATTACAACTATTATTGAAAATTATAAAAATACAAAATGCAAAACCTACTAAAGCATAACGCAATTTTTCTGTTTCTAAAATTTGGAATTGTGGGGTTTATGGGACTAATTGTTGACTTTGGAATCACCTATATTTTTAAAGAGATTCTGCGAGTAAACAAATTTGTCAGCAATGCACTTGGATTTTTGCTTGCAGCTTCTTCAAATTATATTTTAAACAGAATTTGGACTTTCAAAAGTGAAAATCCTGATGTTTTTCAAGAATTTGGAAAATTCTTCATTGTCTCAATCATCGGTTTAGGTATAAATTCGGCAGTTTTGTGGTTTTGCAACGAAAAATTGAAGATAAATTTCTATATATCAAAAATATTTGCCGTGATAGTGGCAACCATGTGGAATTTTTTGGCAAACTGGCTCTACACCTTTAGCTAAAGATTTTATCAACAATTGAGGTGTGAAAAAAATATTCTTTCCTAAACATACATAACAAAATAAAAGAGTATAATTGCAGATATATTGTAAAAACATGAAAAAGACAGTTTTACTAAGCTTATTTTTGGCAATCTTCTTAAATGTTTGGTCTCAAGACAAGCATTCTGAAATGATAGTGGAAGGAAACTACTGGGAGAAAAATTTATATATCTACAATCCCGGAGAGGTACAAAACAGCTGTGTTAAAGCCATTCTGATAAATAATAGAACCATAGACTCTGTTTTCAATTCAAACTCAATTATTGTTGATTTAAAAAGTTTAAAATTCGAGTCGGGAGATAATTTAGTACTGCTAATACAGCACAACGAAGATTGTCAGCCCATAATTTCAAATCCAGATGCCATAAGACCTAGCTGTGAACTATATTTAGAGGACTTTAAACACATCAGACGACAGGGAATTATTCAATGGAATAATGAAGAATTTGATAAAAACAAAATATTAGAACTAGAGCAATATTTATGGGGCAAATGGGTAAATGTTTATAATATCGGAAATAGCGATACTGCTAAAATAAACTCCTTTATACCAGTTTTAGTGTCCAGATTAAATCTTTTCAGAATAAAACAATACGACCCCACAACAAAAAATATAACATATACCAAAAGTATAAGAGTGAGAACTGGAAACAGAAATATTGTTTTGGAAAGAAGAAGAAGAATTGGAGAAAAAATAAATTTCAACGACAAAACTCATTACGAAATTTACGACTCTGAAGGCAAACTTCTCTTAGGCGGAGTGGATAAAGAAGTGGATATCAGCCATTTACCCAAAGGCGAATATTGGCTAAACTACGATATTAATACTGAATATATAAGTAAAAAATAGTGAACAAAAAACTCTATTACACTATTGGCGAGGTGGCTAAAATGTTTGATGTGAATACATCATTAATTCGTTTTTGGGAAAATGAATTTGATATTATAAAGCCACAAAAAAACAAAAAAGGAAATAGGCTTTTTACACAAAAAGATATAGATAACTTCCACATAATCTTTCACTTAGTAAAAGAAAAAGGTTACACTTTGCAAGGAGCAAAAGAGGCTCTAAGTATGCAAAAAGAAGAGCTTGAAAATAACATAGAAGTTATAAAAAGATTGAAAAGTGTTAGAACTTTTCTTTTGGAATTGAGAGAAACTTTAGACTAAAGCGTTAATAAACTACATCCACGCATGGGCGATGAATCTGCTCTGCCCGAAATTTTGAAACTTCCATCTTCAAAAACCTCACCAATATCGTCAGTGGCAATAAAAGAACATGAGTCGATATTTGCCAAATCAACTATATTTATTAAGCCTTTTCCACTATTGCCTACCTGCAAAGGATCGTTGCTGCTCCTAATCAATATCTTAAGCCAAGGAGGCGTTTGGAATTTTTGATGTTCTGTGATATATGCTTGCGACAAAAGCTCCGTCATTCCATACTCCGAAAAAACTGAATTTACTCCAAAACTTTTTTTCAATTTCTGATGAACTTCTTCTCTAATAGGCTCCACTCCCCTGCCCTTCATACCGCCAGTTTCAACGATTTTCAAATTAGGGAAATTTACAGAGTATTTGTTAGAAAAGTCAAGTAATGCAAAAGTAACTCCAAATAAAAACACCTCCAAATCACTACTTGAAAGCTCTTCCAATTTATTGTAAAGTTCATCGTGATTATATAAATAATACGACGAATGCTCATTCTTTGACAATGACATAAAATGATTTACCATAAAAATCAAAGATGAGTTTTCACGCTCCGAATAGGAGGGCAAAAGTGCTAAAAATACCTTATTTTCCATTGATCCAAAAAACTTTTCAAATGCTTTCTGGCTAACTTCTTTGTAAAAATCTAAATCACGAACAAAATGTTTAGAAGTTTGCATACCAGTTGTTCCGCTACTTTCAAACACTTTTTGAGGAACAAAATTTCTACTCTTTATCTCAAAGTTTTTAAAAAATTCAATGGGCATAAAAGGAATTTTCTCCACCCTATTTATTTTGCTAACATCTACAGACAAATAATCAATGAATTTCCTATAAATCTCATTGTTTTTATATTGAAATAGAAAAATTTCCAATGCTAAGTTTTTAAAACTTGCTGAATCATTAATTTTTAATACTTTTGCTTTAAGTTGTTGATTCATGATTATGAAATTTCGCACAAAAATACATTACATTTTCAAACTTAAGAGGTTTAATCTTAAGTTTATTCTTGTTTTAATCTCTGTTTTACTTCTTTATTCTTGCCGAAAGCTGGAAGACTTTCCTGTGGAACCATATATTGAATTTGTGAGCATTACAAAAATTGACAATGGCACGGCTGTAGATGACAAAGCCATTTTAAAGTTTTTTTTCACCGATGGTGATGGAGATATTGGCTTGAGCCAATCCGACACTTTGCCCCCATTTGACACCAGTTCGGTCTATTACTATAACTTTTTTATTGACTATTTTGAAAAACAAAATGGGGTGTTCAAAAAGATTGATCTGCCTTTAACTCAAAATGCCAGAATCCCAGTTCTGAACACCTCCACCGCCAATAAGGCCCTAAAAGGACATATAGAAGTTGAAGTTTTTATAAATAATATTTTATCACAATATGATACCATAAAATTTCAATTCAAAATTTGTGATAGAGCTCTAAATATGAGCAATATTGCCCAAACTGACGAAATTATTGTGAAAAAACAATAACCAAATATGCAGATTACGAAAATTAATTAAATTTGTTAGCACTAAAATATAAATCCATATGAAAAAGAAAATTGTACCTGCAATTATTTTTACTGTTTTACTGGTTTTAGCCATTTTGGCATATTTCAAAAAACCCACTCAAAACCAGATGTTGTACGGGGAATGGAAGTTTGAAGCTAAGTACAAAAATGATAGCTCCGAAATTAAAACACATTCGGTGATATACAATTTTGTTGAAGATTTTACCTTTAGCAGAGATGAAATCTATGAAGATGAATTATTTTCTAAGACTGGATTATGGAAAATTAGAGATAATGTTTTGATGCTAACATTGGATTATGACCAAGAGATTGACTCACTTTCTTATAATGTTGTCGAAAATAGACCATTTGTAGAGTTTTTTACCAATGGCATATCTGTTGCTCAGTCGTCGTCAGCAGAGCTTACAAACAGACAAAATGTTGAAAGATATGAGTTTGAAACATTGACCTCGGAAAAACTAATATTCAAGCATTCAGCTATTGATTTTACACGCGTTGCCGACGATAAGCTGGTAGCAAGTAGTGGATTCCAATTCAATATTATGAGCATTTTCCGTGGAATTATTGGACTAACATTTATTATTGGGTTATCATATCTTTTTAGTTCAAACCGCAAAAAAGTTTCGTGGCGTGTGGTAGGTTTCGGGCTTTTAGCACAAATTATTTTAGCCTTCGGAATTTTGAAAATACCTGCTGTGGCTTGGGTTTTCGAAACTGTTGGGAAAATATTTGTTGTTATTCTAGATTTCACCCGCGAAGGTAGCGTTTTCCTACTTGGCGACTTGCTCAACGCCGACTCATTTGGATTTATTTTTGCCTTTCAGGTGCTACCCACCATTATTTTCTTTTCGGCACTCACCAGCCTACTTTTTTACTTAGGTATTATTCAAAAGGTGGTTTATTATATGGCTCTGGTAATGACAAAATTACTTAGAATTTCGGGAGCAGAAAGCTTGTCGGTTGCTGGAAATATTTTCCTTGGACAAACCGAGTCGCCACTGATGATTAAGGCATATTTAGACAAAATGAATCGCTCGGAAATGCTTTTAGTTATGTCGGGAGGAATGGCAACACTTGCCGGAGGGGTGTTGGCTGCTTACATTGCATTTTTAGGCGGAACAGATCCTGTGCAACGACTAATTTTTGCAAAGCACCTTTTGGCAGCTTCTGTGATGGCAGCACCAGGGGTTATAGTAATTTCTAAAATCCTTATCCCCCAAACCGAAAGCATTGATACTGACGTAGTTGTATCTAAGGAAAAAATAGGTTCCAACGTATTAGATGCAATTTCAAATGGTACTAGCGAAGGACTAAAATTGGCAGCTAATGTGGCAGCTATGCTACTAACTTTCATTGCAATGATTGCCCTTGCAAATTTTGTTTTAATGAAAATTGGTGATGTAACCGGACTTAATACATTAATCCACAACATAGACCCATCATACGACGGACTGAGTTTGAAATTTATAATGGGATATGTTTTTGCTCCAATAGTGTGGCTCATGGGCGTTGTGGCCGAAGATATAACCTTGGTGGGAAGGCTTTTAGGCGAGAAGCTTATTATGACAGAATTTATTGCCTATGTAAGTCTTGCCGAACTTAAAAGCGTTGGCGATGCAGCATTTGGAAGTTTTGTTTCCGAAAAATCGATTATAATGTCCACATATGCACTGTGCGGTTTTGCAAACTTTGCATCCATCGGAATTCAAATTGGAGGAATTGGAACCTTGGCACCAAACAAACGCAAATTAATTTCCGAATTAGGATTTAGGGCTCTACTGGCTGGAAGCTTGGCATCACTGCTATCGGCAACCATTGTGGGAATGATTTTGGGATAAAATAGAACAAATTCACACTTTTAATGTTAGATTTTAAATAATTGTCTTATATTCAAATATGAAAATTCAACTTACAGTTCAGGGAATTACCTACAGTCAAACCCAAAACAATGCCTATGCTTTGATTTTAAAGGAAGTTGATGGAAGTAGAAGAATGCCCATTATCATAGGCGGTTTTGAAGCACAATCCATAGCCATTAAATTTGAAAATATAAAATATACAAGACCACTAACCCACGACCTTTTTAAATCTTTTGCCGAAGAATTTGAAATAGAAATAACTGAGGTTGTTATTTATAAATTTGAAGAAGGTGTATTCTTCTCTACCCTTGTTTGTAACAACGGCAAAGAGACCCGATACATAGAAGCCAGAACATCCGATGCCGTTTCGTTGGCTATTAGATTTAACTGCCCTATTTATACCTACGAAAAAATTCTTAGCATGGTGGCTATACATGAGTCTGACTTGAAAAATGTGGAACAACAAAGTCAAGATGAATACGTGGACGAGGGAAAAGAGATAGATGAACTGGAATATTATAGCCTCGAAGAGCTATCCACAATGCTAGAGTATTCCATAGAAGAAGAGAATTATGAACTTGCTTCTAAAATTAGAGACGAAATAGAAAAACGTAAATCTAAATAAGACAAACAGAGTATAGATATTTTCGTGTTTTAGTTTTTTGTATTTTTGCACATTATTCCCATTCTGATGAAAGATAGTATATCAATTAGTGCAAAAATTCCGTGGAAAGATGTAGAAAAAAATACATACTTAGATTCCATCGAAAAAGACTTTCATCATAAAACATATTTGCAATTTGGTGGCAATTTGGATGATATTTCGCTGAAAGACACTTCATTAAGAAAATCAATGTTTTTCCATAATGAGCTCAAACCCATACATCAAGATGCCCAAAAGTTTGAAAAAACAAAAAACGACTGGCTACTATTACCCTTTTTTGTAATACTTTTTGTTTTTGCATATTTAATTACCAACTCCCGGCTTATTTTCAAAACCTCCATATCAGCACTGTATAGCAAAAGAGGCATGAGTCAGCTGGAGCGAGAAGGCGATATCTATAACGAACCCATTGTTTTTACCATCTATTTTTTGCAAATATTAATTGGGTCTTTCCTAATATATCTCACTCTATCGCATTATACCGAAATTTCCATTAAACCAAACCTGCTGTTCATATACACCGTGGTGGGATATATGTCTTTTATCATTAGCAAATATATTTTGATAAAAATTTTAGCTTCGGTTTTTTATTCTAAAATACAGCTAAACAAACTATTGCTCCACAACTTGCTAAACGTAAACATGCTAAATGTGGCAATATTCCCCCTATCTTTTGTCTATTTTTATAGTGGTTTTACCCCACTTTTACATTTGGCAATTGCTTTTGTTTTGCTTGCACATTCATATAAACTTATCAAAACCATCATCGATTGGCACAAAAACTTCACTATATTTAAAACTTTTGCTTATCTTTGCACCATCGAAATTTTGCCTTATTTATTATTGCTAAAATTAGTTTTAAATCTAACAAATTAATCATCTTTTCATCATATTTAATATGGAAAAAATAAGTAAGATATTGATATCTCAACCAGCTCCTGCAGATTTTGAAAGAAGCCCCTATGCGGAATTGGAAAAAAAACATAATGTAAAATTTGTCTTCCAAAAATTCTTTAGAATAGAAGGCGTTACAGCCATAGAATTTAGAAAAGACAAGGTAAATCTTTTGGACTATACAGGTGTTTTAATGACAAGCAGAAATGCCGTTGACCACTATTTTAGAATGGCAAAGGATATGAGAATTGAAATTCCAGATTCGATGAAATTTTTCTGCCTAAACGAGTCCATAGCCCTATATTTACAGAAATATGTTACTTATCGCAAAAGAAAAATTTTCTTTAGCAAAAAACATGTCGATGGATTGGTGGATATTATGGGCGGAAAGCACAAAAATGAAAAATTCGTCATTCCTTGTGCCGACACAGGTGCATCGCACTTAAACGATATTTTAGACCAAAAAAATCTCGACTATACCAAAGCAGTTATATTCAAAAATGTTGCCGAAGAGCTCAACGAAACAATAAATCTTGATGAGTTTCAACTTTTAGTATTATTTAGTCCATCGGGCTTAGATTCACTTTTACAAAACTTCCCCGATGTGGTAGATAAAAAAATATTTATTGCTACACTGGGAGCAAACGTAGCACAGCTTGTGAAAGATAAAAATCTAAATCTGGCTTTTCAAGCTCCAACACCCGAAACTCCATCCATTTCAGCAGCAATAGACCTGTTTTTAACAGAACACAATAAAGCATAAATAAAATGCCTAAGTTTGAAAAGAGCGAAAGACTTTGCTCAAAACTGGCAATAGAAAATACATTCTTGAAAGGGGAAAGTTTCTACAACTTTCCCCTAAAAATTATATATCTGAAAACAAATAACGACCTCAACGAAAGTCAAGTACAAGCTGCTTTTGTCGTTCCAAAACGGATTTTTAAAAAAGCTGTTGATAGAAACAGAATAAAAAGGCAGATGAAAGAGGTGTATCGCCTCAATAAAGAGACTCTATACAAGGCTTTGGAAGGCAAAAATATAAAGCTAAATATCTTAATAATATATAACAACAAAAACATAATCACATATTGGACGTTAAATAAAAAAATAAAGGTAATTTTACAGCAACTTATTGATAGACTAAACAAGAGTCAAGTCCTTAGTGATGATAATAATTAAATATATATCAAAGTTTTTTGTTGCAATTTTCATTGCCTTGGTCAAAATTTATCAATATATCATTTCACCACTATTTCCGCCCACATGCAGATATACGCCCACATGCTCTGTTTATAGCATAGAAGCCCTGAAAAAACATGGAGCCATAAAAGGTGCTTGGCTATCAATAAAAAGAATAGTATCTTGCAATCCGTGGGGAGGCAGCGGACACGACCCAGTTCCATAACAGTATAAACTTATCATTATGAAAAAGAATAAATTTAAAATTGCTCTAATTACAATTGCCACAATTGTTCCACTTCTCTTTTTGAGTTTTGTAAACAGCGACTTCGATATTGCCAAAAATATTGACATCTTTTCCAATGTCATTAAGGAGTTGCACGTAAACTATGTGGACGAAATAAACACCAATGATTTGGTGAAAAGTGCCATCGACAATATGTTGGAAGAGCTGGACCCCTACACCGTTTTTTATCCCGAATCGGATATTGAAGAGTATAGACTTTTAACCACAGGTCAGTATGGTGGAATTGGAGCCATTATTCAGCAAAAAGACGATTTTGTTATGATTGTTGAACCATATGAAGGTAGCCCCTCGCACAAAGCTGGAATTTTGCCCGGCGATATTATTTTGGAGGTAAACGACAAAAGTGCAAAAGGAAAAACCACCAGCGAAGTGAGTTCAATTCTAAAAGGTCAACCCGGAACTACTGTTAAACTTAAAATTATGCCCTACGGCGAAAACAAAGCCGTTGTGAAGGAGATTGAACGCGAAGAGATAAAACTACCCAATATTGAATGGTCGGGGCTGGTGGACGATAAAATTGGCTATGTGAGGCTTTCGCAATTTACTGAAAATGCTGCAAAAGAGCTAAAAGAAGAATTCTTGAAACTTAAAGATGAAAATATAGAAGGTTTTATTTTAGACCTTAGAGGAAACGGTGGTGGACTTCTCCACGAAGCCGTTTTGATTATGAATATTTTTGTGGACAGAGATAATCTTATCACCTACACACGCGGAAAAACCAAAGATAGAAATGTTGAATATAAAACTACTTTCACCGCCGTTGATACCGAAACCCCCGTTGTGGTGCTTGTAGATAGAGCCAGTGCATCGGCATCGGAAATTGTTGCTGGTTCAATGCAAGACCTTGATAGAGGTGTAATTATTGGCGAAAGAACCTTCGGAAAAGGATTAGTTCAAAATGTAATTCCTCTACCCTACAATTCAAGATTGAAAGTAACCATTTCAAAATATTTTATCCCCAGTGGCAGATGTATTCAAGCCATTGACTATTCATCAAAAGAGAGAAAAAAACTCAACGACTCAACCTATGTGGCATACAAAACAAAAAATGGAAGAACAGTTTACGACAAAGGTGGAATTGAGCCAGATATCGAACTCACAAACCCAACTTTTAGTAAAATTGCATCCAGTTTATATGCTAAAAATGTAATCTTCGACTTTGCAAACCAATTCTACAAAGAGAATGAAAAAATTACAGAAGCTGCACAATTTAAAATAAGCGACAAAATTTTCAATGATTTCAAAAACTTTATAAAAGATAAGGATTACGACTACGAAACCGAAACCGAAAGCCTATTAAAAAGATTGAAAAACAGTGCCGAAGAAGAGAAATATTTAAGCGAAATAGAGTCCGAAATAAAAGCTTTGGAGAAAAAACTTCAACACAATAAAGACGACGATATCAACACCTTTAAAGGTGATATTGTGGAGATGCTACAAGCAGAAATTGTTTCCAGATATTACCACCGTAAAGGTCAAATAGAAGTTACTCTGCAAAACGATATTCAAGTGAAAAAAGCAGTGGAAATTATAAAAGATAAAAAACAATACAATGAAATTTTAAGTCCGAAAAAATAAATTTTCTTTTTAATAATTTTAAGTATGTTTTTTCGTTAAGGATATATAATAACAGTTTTAAATGGGTCTTTTTTCAAAAAACATTCATCGAAATATTTATCTCTTCTCTTTGATGCTAACGGCTGTTTCGTTGCCATTTTCTCGTTTTGGAATGAGTGTTTCTATTTTGGTTCTAACTGTTAACTGGCTATTAGAAGGCAATTTAATTGAAAAGTTCAAATCTTTTTTCAAAAACAGAGCTGCTTTAGTTTTTACCTCGCTTTTTTTAATTCATATTATTTGGTTGCTAAACACTTCCAATTTCAACTACGCCATAGATGACCTTAGAACCAAAATTCCAATTTTAGCATTTGGCGTAATTTTACCCACCTCTGGGACCATTAGTAATAAAGAGTTTTGGCGTATTTTAAAACTACATATTTCGGCTGTTTTAGTGGCCGTTTTTATTGGATTTTTTATCTTTTTCACAAAAGAGATAAACGAAATCCGACAAATTTCACCCTTTATTTCACATATCAGACTGAGCTTAAATGTGTGTATGGCATTTTTTTCAGTGCTATATCTAATCCTAAAATCCGAAAAAACAAACAGAATAGAAAAATCAGCTTTAATAATCCTTGATATTATTTTTTTCCTTTTCCTTTTAACACTACAATCGCTAACAGGATTGGTATTAGTTTGGGTTGTACTATTTCTCCTGCTAATCCACTATATTATCAAACATAAAATAAAAATAGTTTTAAAAATTTCTCTTTTTTTAATACTTATAATTGTACCAATTTTATCAATTTTATATTTCTATAAAACAGTAAATGGATACATAAAACCATATCAATACTCCGTTGAGGAATTAAATGATACAAGTTATTTTGGAAATACCTACACACACGACACCATTCTTTTGCCCGTTGAAAATGGATATTGGATTGGTCAATATATAATTCTTGATGAGCTGGAAGAGGCATGGAACAAAAGGAGCAATATAGATTTTTACTCTTATGACTATAAAAATCAAGATGTTAGAATTACACTAATCAGATATTTGAATTCTAAGGGTAGCAGAAAAGATTATAAAGCTGTTGAAGCCCTTTCGGATAAAGAAATTCAAGATATTGAAAATGGTATCGCTAATATAAATTATACCGAAGGTTTTGGATTTAAAGTGAGACTTTTCAAAATTATTTGGGAGTATCAAAACTATAAATTAAATGGAGGTGTTGAGGGACACAGCATAATCCAAAGGATTGAATTGTGGCGACTTTCCAAAGATTTAATAAAACAAAATTGGCTTTGGGGTTGCGGAACTGGCGATGTGCCAACAGTTTTCAAAGAAGAGATGATAAAGCAAGATTCACCTCTCAAAGAGAGCAGAATGAGAAGTCATAATCAATATTTTTCAATACTCATAACCTTTGGAATTTTTGGTTTTATTTGGTTTATATTCATTCTTTTGTATCCATTTTTGTTTTTAGGCAAACAATTTGATTACTTTTACGTAGTATTCTTTATAATCTTCGTACTTTCAATGTTAGTAGAAGACACCATTGAATCGCAAGAAGGACTAACCTTTTTTGTATTTTTCAATACCCTGTTTTTATTTTTACGACCTCAAAATAGTAGCCATGAAAGAAAAAGAAATTAAAATAAAATATCAAGAATATAACTCCCTTGAAGATTTAGATGAAATTGACAAAAACCTTATTGGCAAAGCTAAAAAAGCAGTTTTAAAAGCCTATGCCCCCTATTCTCATTTTAAGGTTGGAGCTGCTGTTTTATTAGAAAATGGCGAAACTATTTGTAGCAACAATCAAGAAAATGCAGCCTATCCATCGGGAATGTGTGCCGAGCGTGTTGCAATATATTATGCATCTTCAAAATTTCCTGATGTGGCTATAAAAGCCATCGCCATTACTGCCAATTACAACGAGAAAGATTATGATAAACTAATTTCACCCTGCGGAAATTGCCGACAAGCTTTGTTGGAATATGAGCAAAAACAAGGAAAACCAATAAAAGTAATTTTGTCTGCCGCAGAAGAAAAAACTGTGATTATAAACTCAATAGAAGATTTATTACCACTTAGTTTTGGATCTAAAAATTTGGAATAGTTTATACCAATTGTAAGATGTTTCGGACTATTTATTCCCGACATATATCGTGAAAAATTGGACCATAATATTTTATCGAATATATCCTGCAAGGTCTTATAGACCTTGTAGGTATAAAGCCAAAGGAATAAAAATATATTATATTTTACTTACAAGACAATACTTATTGACGAAAAATGCAAATTTTACAAAGTTTCGTCAATAAGGAAATTTTAGTCCTATGATTTTGGGCAAAAATAGATATTAGTTTTTTTGATAGCTATTGTACTTATATGTTTCCTGACTTGTACCTTTTAGTGCGGTGGGAATAACTTGCCGATAATGCTATTCATTTTTTCAGACGGTTCAGCTCGGATTGAGACAGTTTTTCCTGTTATTTGGTTTAAAATCTGTCCGTCA
>JAAYKF010000090.1 GCA_012522535.1 Bacteroidales bacterium | reverse complement strand
ATCATATAAATTTGCAAGTTTTAGAATACAAAGATACAAAATCTTGCATTAATATCAAAGCCTTTTGTGTGTTAAATTATTGATAATCAAATAGATGTGTGGTTTTTAAGGGACGACTATTTAGGAATTGCAATATTGCTTCCTTTAATTTTCAAACGCGAAGGCTTTTTCAAAATTGAAAATCGATGACAGCTAAGAAGCTTTGTTTGTGCATTTAATAGAATTTATTTGCTATCTATTATTTCTATCTACTTCTTTCCCTCTATAACCACCACAAACTCGCCTTTTACCACATTATTATTGAAAAACTCAATAGCCTCTGGCACAGTTCCACGGAAATATGTTTCGTGAATTTTAGTAATTTCGCGAGCTACGCAAATTTGTCGCTCTGGGGAAAAATGCTCCAACATCTGTTCCAATAATTTTTGAATTCTATGGGGCGATTCGTAAAGCACAGTAGTAAATTCATTTTCCGATATCTCTTTCAGGGCTGTCATTCTGCCCTTTTTGTGGGGCAAAAACCCGTAGAACATAAACTTATCTGAAGGCAATCCTGATGCCACCAAAGCTGGCACAAAGGCTGTTGCTCCGGGCAAACATTCCACTTCTATTCCCTCTTTTATACATTCCCTAATAAGTAAAAATCCGGGGTCGGAAATTCCCGGTGTGCCGGCATCTGAAACCAAGCAGCAATTGCCTGAACTCTTAATAATATCAATAATTTTAGGCAAAGTCTTATGCTCATTATTCATATGATAAGCCATGGTTCGAATGGAAATTCCATAGTGCGAAAAAAGCTTAGCCGTGGTACGTGTATCTTCACAAAAGGCTATTTCGCACTCTTTGAAAACATTTAAGGCTCTTAAAGTAATATCTTCAAGATTACCGATGGGCGTAGGCACAATATACAGTTTAGGCATCTTATCTATATTGATTTACAAAATCTAATACTAAATTAAAAACCGAATGATATTTAATTAAACTTACTTTTTCGGAAATATCATCAGGGTGGTGATATGGTCCTGACTCGCCCATGGTGTAAAAGAAAAATGCGGGCACTTTATTTTGATGAAAATAGTGATGATCGCTATTGGCAGCTTCGCCACGTTTTTTCAAAGGGTCGAAATATTTCTTTTCGTTGTTTATAGATTCCAAAAATTCAAAGGCTTCGGGGTGCGACAATGCATTTACTGCCATTATCCCCTTTTCGCCATTACCCACCATATCCAAATTGAACATAAACTTGATTTTAGAAAGAGGAAAAAGTGGGTTTTCAGTATAATACTTCGAACCTAAAATGCCAATCTCTTCGCCTGTAAACAACATAAAAGCCACGGAATAATAAGGTTGATTTTGGCTAAAATGTTTTGCCAAATCAAGAACAGCTGCAATACCACTGGCATTATCATTAGCACCTGGGAAATAGATGTTTTTTCCAAACACCCCCAAATGGTCGTAGTGAGCACCTATCACAAAAAAGCTATCGGGTTCTACTTTGCCTTCAATATATCCAATAACATTTTGACTGACATAATCTTCATAAAACCTTGACTCTAAATCAATTGTGATTTTATTTATTTTCTTTTTATATGAGTTTTCTCCAAAAATAATAATTGGATAATCGGCTGGGTTTTGGTTCCATAAAGCCACTCCAAAGGCACCAACATTCTTATCGATAATTACAACACCCTTGGCTTTCATATGGTTTTGATAGAGTACTTCTCTAACGGACTTATAAATATCGCTGGCTAATTCTTTTTGTTTTAATTTGGAAAAATCAACAAGAACAATTGAGTTTGTGAAGTCGGTTTTTTGGACTAATTTTCTCAACGACTTTAGCTTTTTGAACTTCTTATAAGGAATTTCCACTACATCAAACTCACCTTTTAGAGAAGATGAAATGGGCAAAACTTTGAAGTCGTAAAATGGTTCTAAAGTATCTTTATCGTTGACTATTAGCAAAGTGTTTCCGGGAAATGTATTTGTTATAAAACTCAATTTCTGAAGATATGAGCTGTTGAATTTTTGCAATCCAAATTTTTCAAACTCATTGGCAATAAAACTGGCAGCAATGGAATCACCTTTGTGAGAATAGCCTCTTCCGTGCATTCCTGGTGCAGAAAGCGTGTCGATTATTTGACGAACATAAATGGTGTCTTGTGCTGCTAAAGAAAATGACACAAGGCAAAAAATGGCACAAATTGCTTTTTTATAGAGTCTCATTTTACTTATGTTGAACTTTCATTTTTTTATATAATTTCTCGTCCTGAATGGTCTCTATGGCTTGCTTATAAACATTGTCAATCTCGTACCAAATTTGTATTCCTGATTTATAATCGAAAAGGTTTCTTGCAAGTAAAAACTTAATTTGATATGAAATATATTTTTCCACATTGAAGTTGTTACTCACTTTTTCATACTCTTCAACTCTCTCTTTTATATGATTTAAAAACATTTTTGAAGCATGTTCTTCCATATATTTTTCGTCAAGCAAATTCAAATCTTCATAAATTTTATTAAGAGTGTCTTTGTTATCTTCTAAAAAGCTTTTCATTTCAGCATAGAAATTAAATTCTATACTATCAACCACACCCTCTTTTTGAGCAAAATCTCTAAAATCTTGCAACATAGTTTTATCCACCACAAATTCGTTTTTAAATCTCTCGAAATCAGGATATTTTTTAATTAGCTCATCTCTCTCTTTGTCGAGAATATCCATTACATATTGGTTGAAAATTCCGTTTCTAAAAAGTCGTGAATAATAGGGCGAAACTCTATTTGTATCGGCAGGCACAAAGATATCGGGCATAATTCCCCCACCACCATAAACAAGCCTTTTGGCTGGTGTATAATATTTTAAAGAGTCAGGAAATTTGATACTATCGGCAGTGTAGAGTTCTTTGTGTTCGGCTCTTTTATATAAATCTTTAAAATACTCATCGAATCCATCATCGTAGGGCTTCTGAATACTTCTGCCCGTGGGCGTATAATACCTTGATATTGTGAGCCTTACCATTGAACTATCGGGTAGCATATATGGTTTTTGCACCAAGCCTTTTCCGTAGGAACGTCTGCCCATAATTACACCTCTATCCCAGTCTTGAACTGCCCCAGAGACAATTTCACTTGCCGAAGCCGAACTTTCATCGATGAGGATTAGCAATCTACCATCTGTCATATTTCCTTTGGAAGTGGAGTAGCTGGTGGCTTTGGGCGAAAATGCGCCTTCGGTATAAACTATTAATTTATCTTTTTTCAAAAACTCGTCAGAGAGCTGAATTGCTACATTTAGATACCCTCCAGAATTGCCTCTAAGGTCGAGCACAAGGTGCTTCATACCTTTGATTTTCAACTCATTGGCAGCTGTTTTAAACTCCTCCATAGTGGTTTGCGAAAATCTATCGAGCTTAATATATCCCACTTCAGGGGCTGCCATAAAGTATGCATCAATGCTATTGATGGGAATTTTATCGCGGATAATTTTAAAACTAAGAGGTTCTGGGCTACCTTTTCTGAGAATAGAAAGCCTCACTTCTGTACCCTTTGGGCCTCTCAAATTATCGAAAACCCATTTGTTATCTACATGTTTTCCCACAGCTTCACTCGTGTCAACTTTTAGGAATTTATCGCCGGGCATAATTCCAACTTTTTCAGATGGACCACCGTTGATAACAGATGCTACAACAATTGTATCTTTAATTATTTGAAACTGAATTCCAACACCTTCAAAATTGCCAATTAGAGGCTCGTTTATCCGCTGAACCTCGTCAACGCTAATATATGCCGAGTGAGGATCTAGATCTTTTAGCATCTCTATAATAGCTTTTTCAACAAATTTATCGAGGGTAACGGTATCAACATAGGCATACTTAATGAGCTGCAACATTGTTGACATTTTGTCTCTGTTAACTTTATACTCTTCGTAATCTTTTTGAGCAAAAAGCAAAAATGGTATAGATAATAGCAGGGTAATAATATATTTTTTCATTATAAAAATTTTGTCATTAAGAATAAAACTAACGCCAGATGTTGGCTTATTGTTTATGATTTTTAGGATTCCAATTCTTTAAATTTATCTCTCACTTCCTTCATAAAATCGGGTAATTGTCGCAACGAAGCCAATTCTCTCCACTTTTTACGAGCCTCTTCTGCAGGCACTCCAAAATATATTTTACCATTTCCTTCTACACTTTTATCAATGGCAGAGGTAGCCAAAATCACACTAGCTTTTCCTATGGTAACCTCTTTGTTTATGGCAACTTTAGCCCAAATCAAGCAATCGTCTTCAATCACGGCAACGCCTGCAATGGCGGTATGTGCACCAATTAAACAGTTTTTTCCAATTTTTGAATCGTGTCCCACGTGGGCATGATTATCAAATTTTGTGCCATCACCAATAATTGTATCTCCCGAAACGCCTCTATCTACTGTGCAAATGGCTCCAATTTCTACATTACTCCCTATAATGGCTCTGCCACATGAGTACATTTTATCCCACATTTCGGGACGTTTTTTAAAGTAGAAAGCATCAGCTCCTATAACACAATTGGCATGAATAATGGTGTTATCTCCTATTTCTGAATGATCATAAATAGCTGTATTTGAATGGATTATGCAATTCTTGCCAATTTTAACATTATTGCCTACAAAAACTCCGGGTTGCAACACTGTTCCTTCGCCAATTTTGGCTGATGGGCTAATATAGACATCGCTGGCTTGAAATTTTCGGAAATATGTTGTGATTTTATTGTAGTCTCTGAAAGGGTCGTCGGAAATAATTATGGTTTTGCCCTCTGGCACCTCAACTTCTTGATTTATTATAATAATTGTGGCATTGGAGTTTAAGGATTTTTCGTAATATTTAGGGTGATCAACAAAGCTAATATCTCCCTTTTCGACCATGTGTATCTCATTGATTCCCAATGCTTTGTTCTGAACATCACCTTTAACCGACACCTTTTTGCCAATTATTTCAACTATCTGCTCAATAGTGTATGCTATATCAAACTTCATATATAAAAAAAGCCCTTTAGAAAGGCTATATTTTAGTCTTTAACTCTTTCGGAATATCTATTTGTGCGCGTATCCACCTTCACTTTTTCGCCTTGTTCTATGAATAGTGGCACCATAATTTCGGCACCTGTTTCCACTGTGGCTCTTTTCATGGCGTTGGTGGCGGTGTCGCCTCTAACTCCGGGTTCGGTGTATGTAATTTCCATATCTACAAAGGCTGGCAACTCGCAGGTTAGCGGCGATTCAGACTCAACGTGATATAGAACTTCTACCTCCTGTCCCTCTTTTAAAAGTCCGGGGTTGCTAATTAGGTCTTCATTAATAACAATTTGCTCATATGTTTCCATATGCATAAAGTTGTATGTACCATCTGCCTCTTTGAATAAAAACTGATACGGACGGCGTTCTACTCTAACGATGTCAATTTTAGCACCCGATGGAAAAGTGTTTTCTAATGTTTTTCCATTTCTCAAATTTTTCATTTTTGTTCTAACAAAAGCTGCACCTTTTCCAGGTTTTACGTGAAGAAATTCTATTATCATCCATAGATCGTTGTTGAAATCTATACACAAGCCATTGCGAATATCTGCTGTTGTAGCCATAACTTTAATTTAAATAAGTACAATATTACTAATATTTGTTCCTTGCAAAAATATAAATAAAAGATTAGAAATCAAAAAGGGCTTGTTAAAAATCATCAACAAGCCCTCTTTTTTCTATAATAAAGTTTCTGTTACTCTTTTCCTTCGTATCCTTTCATGATTCCTCTTTCAGAATTTTTTATAAAATTCACTATTTCATCTCTTTCAGGAGATGGACTTATGTTAGCTTCTACCTGTTCTACTGCCTTAGAAACTGTTAGCTTACTCAAGTATATATGTCTATAAATATTCTGTATTTCATCTATTTGTTCTTTTTCAAAACCTCTTCTGCCCAATCCTATGGAGTTAACTCCAACATATGACAGAGGTTCTCTGGCGGCTTTAACGTATGGTGGCACATCCATTCGCACCAAGGAGCCTCCTGAAATCATGGAATGTTTTCCTATTTTCACAAATTGATGTATTGCTGACATACCTCCAACTATTGCCCAATCTTCGATTATGACATGTCCTGCCAGAAGTGATGCGTTGGCCAAAATACAATTGTCGCCAATTATGCAGTCGTGTGCAACGTGTGCTGTTGCCATGATAAGACAATTTTTGCCAATTACGGTTTCATTATTGGCAATTGTTCCTTTGTTTACAGTAACAAATTCGCGGATAATTGTGTTATCGCCTATAATTGCCAAAGTGTCTTCGCCTCGATATTTTAAGTCTTGTGGTATGGCAGAAATTACTGCACTGGGGAAAATTTGTACGTTTTTCCCTATACGTGCTCCACTCATAATGCATGCATTGGAACCTATCCACGTATTGTCGCCAATTTCAACATTTTCATGGATAACCACAAATGGCTCAATAGTTACATTCTTGCCTATTTTTGCATTTGGGTGTATATGTGATAGCTTACTTATCATTGTTTAACTTATTTTTGAAACTTGAGCTAATAATTCTGCTTCCATAACAACTTTGTTTCCTACAAATGCTGTCCCTTTCATGTGGCATAAACCGCGACGAATGGGAGAAAGTAATTCTAAAGAGAATACTAAAGTATCTCCGGGAACAACTTTCTGGCGGAATTTCACATCGTCTATTTTCATAAAATAGGTAGCATAATTTTCGGGATCTGGCACTGTGCTAAGCACTAAAATTCCTCCACATTGTGCCATAGCTTCAATTATAAGAACGCCCGGCATAACAGGCTCATTAGGGAAATGTCCAACGAAGAAATGTTCGTTCATAGTAACATTTTTCACACCTACAACTGATGTCTCGGTCATTTTCATAACCTTATCAACCAACAAAAATGGAGGTCGGTGAGGAAGCATTTTTTTAATATCATTGATATCGTACAATGGCTCTATATTCAGGTCTATATCTGGAACACCTAAGTCTTGTTTAATATCTTTTTTGATTAACTTTGCAAATTCAATATTTGATTTATGTCCTGGTCTAACAGCTATAATATGTCCTTTTATAGGCATTCCGATGGTAGATAAGTCGCCAATTAAATCCAACAACTTATGACGTGCTGGCTCGTTTTGGTAGTATAAATCAACATTGTTTAATATGCCTTGCTCTTTCACTTTTATATCTGGGCGATTGAAGAAAGTAGCAAGTCGTTTCAACTCATCATCTTCCACCAATCTGTCCACAAAAACTATGGCATTGTTTATGTCTCCACCTTTCACTAGGTCGTGTTGAATTAGATATTCTAATTCATGTAGAAACACAAATGTGCGACTTTTGCTAAACTCTTCTGCAAAATCTTTAATATCATATAGCGAAGCATGCTGATTTTTCAGAACTTCAGAATCATAGTCAATCATAACTGACACTCTGAAATCGTCTGCTGGTATAGCTATAAGTTCAACTTTGTTTTCGGCATTGCGGAAAGTTGTAACTCTTCTGATTTCGTAGAATTCCTTTTCGGAATCTTGCTCTTCTATTCCGTGATTTTTAATTGCCTCTACAATTATTTTTGAACTTCCGTCAAGAATTGGAGTTTCTAAACAATCTATATCTATAAGAACATTATCCACTTCCATTCCAACCAAGGCTGCCATTACGTGTTCAACTGTTCTAACTTCAGCTTCGCCTCGTTTTATGGAGGTTCCTCTAGATGTGTCATAAACTAAGTCGCAATCTACTTTAACGATTGGCTGGCCTTCGATATCAACTCTACGGAATGCAAAACCGTGATTTACTGGAGCTGGGTTGAATGTCATTGTAACATTTCTCCCCGTATGAAGTCCTTTACCCTCTATGGAAAAAGACTCTTTTATCGTCTTTTGATTTATTTTCATATCGCGTGCAAAGTTAGTACTATTTTTTATTTAAAAAAAATAATTCTACTTCGACACTTTCTTTTCCAATTCATCTATCCTTCTGAGCAACTCTGGCAACTTTTTAAAGACAACTGATGACCTTCTGAATATTGATGCATCTATTGCTGGCGAGCCTATCAAAATGGCATCTTCTGTATTGATATTATTTGCTACTCCTGACTGTGCACCAAGTTTAACCCCATCGGCAAGTTTAATATGTCCAGAAATTCCAACCTGACCGCCAATCATACAGTTTTTACCCAACTTGGAAGAACCCGCAATGCCCGTTAGAGCTGCTATAACAGTGTTTTCTCCAATTTCAACATTATGAGCAACCTGAATAAAATTATCTAATTTGACCCCTTTACGAATAATTGTTGAACCAATTGTTGCTCTGTCTATGCACGAGTTTGCACCTATTTCTACATTGTCTTCAATTATTACATTACCTATTTGGGCAACTTTCTGATATATATTGTCTTGCTGTGGTGCAAAACCAAATCCGTCTGCTCCAATTACTGTACCAGCGTGAATAATGCAATTTTGCCCTATTCGCATACTGTCGTAAACTTTTACTCCTGCATAAAGTGTGGTATTATCGCCAATTGCAGTATTATCGCCAATTACAACATGTGGATATAATTTTACATTATTCCCAACAGTGCAATTTTTACCAATGCTTACAAATTCTGCTACATAACAATCGCTACCAAGTTTCGCACTTTCGTCAATATATGCCATTTTAGAAATTCCTGTTTTGGGCGATTTAATGGACTCATAAAAAGCCAAAAGCTTAGCAAAAGCAGTATATGGCTCGCTAACTCTAATTAAAGTAGTCTTTACATCTTGTTCTAATACAAAATCATCTGCAACAATACATGCAGTGGCTTTTGTAGTGTATAAATATTGAATATATTTTGCGTTTGCCAAAAAAGTTAAACCGCCTTCTTGGCCTTCTTCAATTTTATCTAAACGTATAAGTTGCTGGTTTTCATCACCTTCTACTTTTCCGCTAATTAATTCAGCAATCTGCTTTACTGTGAATTTCATACTCATTGTAGTGTTATTTCATTGTAACTTTAGTATTTCGGAAAGCAAAGATAATACTTTGTTGAATACTCTTTTGATTTTATAAAATTTAACTGCTGAGAAATTTCAGTTACAACTTTCAATTCTTGTTTTTGGGTTAATATCTTAATGTCCTCATCTTCAGAAGTATATCCCTTATTTGATATGGATTTTCCGAAAACAAAATAAGAAATATCTTTTTTATTTATGTTTAACTTATTAATAAATTCTTCTCTTTTATTCTCAATATACTCTTCGTCAAAAGGTGTATCACTCATTTCAATTTTAAATAAATTTCTATGAATAAGCATATTACTCAACATAGAAAGAATTTTATCACTGTGCCAGCACCACTGCTTTATGCAATACATGATATCGTTATCGTCTAAGGTGGCAAATTTGCTCAGAAGCTCAAAATCGTTATTGAAGCTTTCTAAGTTGTACGAGTTTTTCAAAAACTCATAAAGGATATCGTCATTGTTTAACTTTTCTCCATTTTTGGCAAGATAGGAAGCCCTTTCTAAAATCTTCACCAGAAGTTGCTCTGCTGCAACGGCTGTTTTGTGGAAATAAACTTGCCAATACATCAATCTTCGCGAGATTATAAACTTCTCTATGGAGTAAATCCCCTTAATCTCAACAGCTAATTCGCCCTGCGAAACATTGAGCATTTTTATAATTCTTTCAGTACCGATAATCCCTTCCGAAACGCCTGTGTAGAAGCTATCTCGGCTCAAATAATCAAGCCTGTCAACGTCTAATTGACCCGAAACTAACTGATGTAAAAAAGGTTTTGAATGTGTATTATTAAAAACTTTTTTTGTCTCTTCCAACTGATTATTAAACTCCGAATTTAGCCTTTCGATAAACAAAAGTGTCAAATCTTCGTGATCCATATCTTGAACAATACTTCTTTCCAATGCATGCGAAAATGGACCATGACCAATATCGTGCAAAAGTATTGCCAACATTGCCGCTTGCGACTCTTCTGGACTAATTTCAACACCTTTTGAGATTAGTGTACTCAATGCCATATCCATCAAATGCAAAGCTCCCAATGCGTGGTGAAATCTGGTGTGAACAGCCCCCGGATAAACCAAAGATGTTAGTCCCAACTGCTTTATTCTTCTTAACCTTTGAAAAAAAGGATGATTTATAATGTCATAAGACAACTCATCTGGAATGGAAATGAAGCCGTGAACCGGATCGTTGATAATTTTTCTTTTGTTGGTAGTTTTCAAGATTTTAACTGATTTACAGTCAAAAGTATCTCATAATTTTCAATTATACAAAATTATATCCAAAAAAGCACTATTTTTGTTATGTAATACTAAAAAGAGTTCAAAACTTACACAATATTTTTTCTGTTTTCTCTTTTTAAAATAGTACTTAATAACTTAATCTTAAAACTATGTCGAAGGTTGATATTTTGTGGGTTGATGATGAAATTGATTTTTTAAAACCACATATTTTATTTTTAGAACAAAAAGGCTTTACAATTCATGTGGCAAACAATGGCAATGAAGCCCTTGATATGATTGAAGCCAACAATTTCGACATCGTTCTTCTGGACGAAAATATGCCCGGACTTAGCGGATTGGAAGT
>JAAYKF010000089.1 GCA_012522535.1 Bacteroidales bacterium | reverse complement strand
GTTATTCAGGTGATGTATGAAGTGAAATTGGTTATAAAACGTGAAAAGAAAAAGGAAGAAAAAACTAAAGAATATATCTTTATCACACCCAACGGTGATTTGAAAAACATGAATATTGGAAATTAAATTAAAAAAATGCAAATACCCAAAGATGGTTGCCTAATTTGTCAATCGGAATTAGTTTATCAAAGCACAACAGAAGTATTAAAATGTTCTTTTTGCGAACAAGATTTTGATAGCAATGTAAAGTGCATTAACTCTCACTACATATGCGACAGCTGTCATAGCCTTGATGCTCAACAAATTATAGAAAAAACTTGCAACAACAGCAAAACTACCAATCCCATAGAGTTGGCTTTTTCGCTAATGAATCATCCCAGCGTTAAAATGCACGGACCCGAGCACCATTTTTTAGTTCCTGCCGTGCTAATAACGACCTATTACAATAAAATTGGGAAGCCACAGCTAAAGGCTGAAAAGTTAGAAATAGCCAAAAAGAGAGCTAATAAAATTTTGGGTGGATTTTGTGGATTTTATGGCAATTGTGGTGCTGGAGTTGGTTGTGGAATCTTTATCAGCACTATTTTGGAGGCAACTCCCCTATCTGAAAATGAATGGAAATTGGCAAATTTAATAAGTGCTGAAAGTCTTCGCAATATTGCCCTAAAAGGTGGTCCAAGATGTTGCAAAAGAAACACTTTTACAGCCTTAGAAACCGCCATAGAATTTCTGAAAGAACATCTTGGTGTAAGCTTAGATAGCGGCAAGGTTATTTGCGGATATTTCGAAAGAAATAGAGAATGCAAACACGAAGATTGTGAGTATTTTCCAGAATAGAATGAACTGATTTCACCCTACTCTCACCTCTCATCTCTCACCTCTCATCTCTCATCTATAATCTATTTATCTTCTTTTATCTCTCCTTCAAACTCGGCTTGGTACTGGGCGTAGGGCATCACAAAGTGCTGATTTTCACCAAAGTACTTAATTATAGATTCAAAATCGCTGGGTTTGTAATATCCTGGAATTACCGAAATCACGTTATTTGCCTCATTCATAACCACATACGACGGGTAGCTCATCCTATTGTTTAAAAAGTTTTTTGCCAACTGATGTGCCGAACGTCTGCCCTCTGGATTGGGATTTACGTATGCTGTGTTGTCAATATATACTGTATCTTTTCTTTCAGCATCAAATTTTACGCACCAAAATTTTTCCGACATATATTTAGCAATATAGGGATGCGAAAATGTTGTTGCATCCATACGCTTACACCAGCCACACCAATCGGTGTAGAAATCGATAAATATTTTTTTCTTGGGAAAAGATTTATTTAATTCAATGGCTTCAGTAATTGAAATCCAGTTGATTACATCTTCTTTGTTTGCATTTTCTTTAGCTGTTTTTGGGGTTTCACTCTGAGAATATGCAAAGCTAAAACAAGACAAAAATAGTATTATAATAAGATTTTTCATTTGTGAGTTTTATTAAAGGGTTTATGGAATATGACAACTATTTTATTTCAATTACCAAATATTTGGTAAGGCTCCAAAATTTCTCGTAATCTTTTATTACAATCTTCTCTACTGTGTTTTTACTTTCTACAAACTCCCAAGTGTTGTCGGGGTGCGACGAAAGAAGCTTTGCTTGTTTACACATAAGAGAAATTTCGGTGGTTTTTCTGACATCGATTTGGGTGAAATAATCTGCCGTAATATTTCGCGACACTTTGGAATATTTACCTATTCCAATCACACCACCTTGACGTGTAATTATCTCTTTTTCAAGTAGTTCTGACCTTGAGCCAAATACATAAAATGCTTGATTCATTTTTTCGGTCTGCTCCTGAATAGTTTCGGTTTTTTGTGCCACGTCGGCGGTGAGTTCTTCAATATTTATATTTAGTTCATCAACTTTAATATTCATCTCCTCCAATTGCAACTTAAGGGTCTCAATTTCCACATCTTTCTCTTCTATTTTTTTGGTTAACTTATCAATAGTTTTTTCCAATTCTGAGATTTTAATATTAGAGGTTTTCATCTGCTCTTGCAGTCGTTTGATGGTAGTTTTATTCTTCTCTATTAAACCGTTTATCATCTGAATCTCCTCCGAAATTCTATCTCTAACATCACTATTATCATCTGAAATCTCCACTGAAGATTCTCGCTTAATAATCATCTCTTTGGCACGAATTTCAGCGAGATTTTGCTCAATATCGTTAAACGATTTAAACATATCATTGACGATATTATCTCTATCTTCAATTTCTTTATAGAGTCTGCTATTTTCCTCTTTCAGACGCTTCACTTCATCGCCATTGCACGACCATAAAAAAGTCGCTAAAAGCATGATAGTCAAATAATTTACTATTTTCATAATTTAGTTTTAATTTATTTATCAAAATGTATTTGAACATTAGAACCTAATTCTAAAGAGAGCAACTTGGCCAATTCTCCTCTATTAATTGCCAATTCAAGTAAGTTCAAGTCGTTGAAAATTGCCACAAAATCGCTTTCCATAACGTCTAAGTATGAGGTACTTATGTTGTTAATAGAGTATGTACCTAAGAGTTCAATTTTAAAACTTCTGGACTTACGTTCACGCATAAAAAGTTCACGACTTATATTTGTAAAAACATTACTGTAGTTGTCAATATAAATAATGCTTCCGCTAATTCTATCTTCAAAAACGGCTGGTTCTGGCAGGTAATTGGATTGATTTAGGCTGTTTTTACGCTCACCCAACTCATCTACATTTGTGCCAGAAAAAATTTCAGCAGCAATTTTAACAAACAAATCGCGACAAGGAAAATTGAACAAATCAGAATCAGAATTGAAGTTAATATCAATTATAAAATCTGGTTTATCATCGCCAATAACATATGCCATAATGGCGTTATCGGCACAAATAAAGTAGTGATTTTGGTATCCCACAAGAATATGTGGCGTTTCGGACGACTCAATGGAGTTTACCCCAACAATATGAACGCTACCTTTGGGGAAATAGTGAAAAGAGTTTTTTAACTTGAAATATGCATCTAAAACATCAAATTTTTTCACATTATGCGATATATCAACCACCTGAACATCAGGCATTAAGCTCAAAAGTTTACCTTTTACACTTGCAGCATAAAAACCATCATTACCCCAGTCGGTAGTTAGTGTAACAATCTTCATATCCATATTTAGTTGCGTCAAAAATACAAAATAATATCAAATTAGAATTTTAATATTCATAATTTTACTACTTTTGAGGTTTAAATTATATTCAAAATAAGCAATTTGTAAATGTTAGAGAGGATTTTTGAAGTTGACAGTCAAATAATTATCGACCTTTTCGGCATCAATAATGCCAATATTAATACACTTATTCATCATTTTCCTAAATTAAAAATTATAAGTCGCGGAACTGAAATAAAAGTTTTGGGCGAGAGAGATGAAATTAATGAATTTCAGAAGAAATTAAATTTAATTCTTGTCTATTTAGAAAAGTTCAACAAGCTTAGTGCCAACGATGTGGAGCAAATTTTGTTGGACAACAATAATAATTTTGGTAATATTAAAGCTGTTATTAGGGGTAAAGAATTAATCCTTTATGGTCGCGATGGTAAAGCCATTAAGGCTCGCACCCCCAATCAGCAAAAACTGGTTGATGCAACTTTTAAAAACGATATGATTTTTTCGGTGGGTCCAGCAGGAACTGGAAAAACATATACCGCTGTTGCACTGGCTGTTAGAGCCTTAAAAGAAAAGGAGATAAAAAGAATAATCCTTACTCGTCCAGCTGTTGAAGCAGGCGAAAATTTGGGCTTCTTGCCCGGCGACTTAAGGGACAAACTCGACCCCTATCTGCAACCGCTTTATGACGCTCTTAGAGATATGATTCCAACCTCTAAACTTCTATCATATTTTGAAGATGGAACCATCGAAATTGCACCGCTGGCTTTTATGCGTGGTCGCACATTAGACAACGCATATGTGATTTTAGACGAAGCTCAAAATGCCACCACTGGCCAGCTAAAAATGTTCCTGACAAGGATGGGAAATAATGCCAAATTTTTTATAACCGGCGACCATACACAAATTGACCTACCCCGAAATCAAAATTCTGGACTACTTAGGACCATAAATCAGCTTAAGAATATTAAAGGTATCTCAGTGGTAATGATGGATAAGAGTGATGTTGTGCGACATAAATTAGTTACAAAAATTATAGAAGCTTTCGAAGATATGGAAGCAGAAACAGCTTCGCAAAAATCAAATAAAAATTAGATTATGAAAAATTCATTAACAAAAACAGATTTTAATTTTCCAAATCAAAAAGGTGTTTATCACGGAAAAGTGCGTGATGTTTATAATATTGATGACGACTTAGTGGTGATGGTTGTTAGCGACCGTATATCGGCATTTGACGTGGTTTTACCCAAAGGAATACCGTTTAAAGGTCAGGTTTTAAACCAAATTGCAGCCCAATTTCTTGATGCTACACAAGATATTTGTCCCAACTGGAAAATTGCCACCCCCGACCCAATGGTTACCGTGGGTTTGAAATGCGAGGTTTTTCCCATAGAGATGATTATTAGAGGATATTTGACCGGCAGCGCTTGGAGAGCATACAAAAACGGGTCTAGACAAATTTGTGGAGTTGAAATTCCCGATGGAATGGTGGAAAATCAAGCTTTTGAAAAACCAATTATCACCCCTACAACCAAGGAAGATGAGGGTCATGACGAAGATATTTCCCGCGAAGAAATTATTGAGCAGGGAATTATCAGTAAGGAAGATTACGAATTATTAGAAAAATATACATACGAACTTTTTGAAAGAGGTAGTAAAATCGCTGCCGAGCGTGGGCTAATACTTGTAGATACTAAGTATGAGTTTGGAAAAAGAGATGGAAAAATATATTTGATAGACGAAATTCACACCCCCGACTCGTCCAGATATTTTTATGCCGAGGGCTATGAAGAGCGTCAGGCAAATGGCGAAAATCAGAAGCAACTTTCCAAAGAATTTGTTCGTCAATGGCTTATGGACAACAATTTCCAAGGCAATGAGGGCGAAGTTGTTCCAGAAATGAGTGATGAGTTTGTTCAAGAAGTTTCGGAAAGATATATCGAACTTTACGAACATATTACTGGTCGAAAGTTTGAAAAATCTGATATAAGTCAAGTTTTAAACAGAGTAGAGAAGAATATTTTAGAATTTTTAAAAACAAAATAAATGATTCCTTTTTCGCCACCACGCATAGACGAAGAGACAATTAATGAAGTTACAGCAGCTTTAAAGTCGGGCTGGATTACCACCGGACCAAGGACAAAACTTCTGGAGCAGAAACTGGCAGAATATTGCCAGGTGCCCAATGTGTTGTGCTTAAATTCTGCCACAGCAGGATTGGAGCTGATGCTCCGCTGGTTTGGCGTGGGCGAAGGCGATGAGGTAATTATTCCTGCATACACCTATGCCGCCACTGCAAACGTGGTTTTGCACTGCCATGCAAAGCCCGTTTTTGTAGATGTGGACGATGATTTTAACATTTCGGTGGAGGCAATAAAAAATGCCATAACAGAAAACACCAAAGTGATTATGCCTGTCGATATTGCAGGTTTCCCCTGCGATTATAACGAGATAAACAGTTTGGTTAGGCAAGATGAAATTAGGGCTAAATTTAGAGCCAATTCTGAAAATCAGAAGAAATTAGGTCGAATTTTAGTTTTAGCCGATGCGGCTCACTCCATAGGTGCCGAATATTTTAGCAAAAAAAGTGGTAGTTTAACAGATATTTCTGTCTTCTCTTTTCACGCTGTAAAAAATCTCACCACCGCCGAAGGTGGTGCCGTTTGTTTGAATTTACCAAAAGAATTTGACAATGAAGATGAGTATAAACACCTATGTATCAAATCATTGCATGGACAGTCTAAGGATGCATTGGCAAAAATAAAGTTGGGCAATTGGCGTTATGACATTGTTGAAGCTGGATATAAATTCAACATGACCGATATTCAGGCTGCCATAGGTTTGGTGGAATTAAAGCGATATGAAAATGATATGTTGGTACGCCGTAAGGAGATTTTTGAGCTTTATAAGGCTGGTTTTCAGGAGAATGAACATTTTATTATCCCCAAATTTGAAGATGAAAATAGAAAAAGTTCATATCATCTTTTTGCACTAAGAATTAAAGATATAAATGAAGCTCAGCGCGATGAAATTATGGAAAAAATCTTCGAAAGAAAAGTTGCTGTAAATGTGCATTTTATTCCATTGCCAATGATGTCGCTTTATAAAAACCTTGGCTATAAAATTGAAGATTATCCCAATACATACAAATTATATTCATCGGAAATAAGCTTGCCAGTTTATTATAATTTGAGCAACGAAAATGTCCAAAGGGTGATAAATGCCGTTGTTGAAGCCTACCAAGAAGTAATACAGTAATTATGAAACGTATCTTCGATTTTATTTTTTCCTTTTTGGCAATTATTCTCCTTCTACCCTTTTTTGTGATTATTGCACTATCAATAATTTTCGATTCCAAGGGTGGGATTTTTTATCGACAAATAAGAGTTGGAAAAAACAATAAGGATTTCAAGCTTATTAAGTTTAGGACTATGTTTACCAATTCTGATAAAAAGGGTCTTTTGACAGTGGGAATGCGTGATAGCAGAATTACCAAAGTGGGATATTTTCTACGAAGATATAAATTGGATGAACTTCCTCAACTATTCAATATTTTTATTGGAGATATGAGCTTTGTGGGACCACGTCCCGAAGTTCGAAAATATGTAGAAATGTATGATGATGAGCAACTACAAGTTTTAGCAGTCAGGCCTGGACTTACAGACTATGCTTCATTGGAGTATATCAACGAGAACGAAATTTTAGCAAAATCGGAGAATCATGAAAAGACTTACATAGATGAGATTATGCCTGCTAAGCTAAAGCTAAACCTGAAATATATAGAGGAAAAAAGTTTTTGGGTAGATTTAAAAATAATCTTCAAAACTGCTCTAAAAATCATAAAACTTTAATCTTGTATTCCTTGCACCATTTCCAAAAAATCAAGATAAGTTTGACACGCTTTTATTAGTGCATCAATGGGCATTCTTTCGTTAATATTATGCACTGTTGCAATCAAATCATCATCCATAATCATGGGTGTAATGCCATAAACTGGCACTCCAGCAAGTCTGAAAGTAGTATTATCGCTGGAAGCAGGAAAAAGGAAGGGTAAAACTTCGGCATCAGGGAAATTTTTCAGAATAGCATTTTTAAACATTCCAAAATTTTCGTCTATGGGCGAATCTTTGGCAGCATCGGTTGATAAAATCACCTCAACATCTACCTTTGAGCCAAGCTCATTTTTCATCCTTTTTAGAAATACTTTCTGATCAGTTCCCGGAAGCAGTCGGCAGTCTAAAATTGCATGTGCCGACTGTGGTATGCTATTGTAGCCCGATTTGGGAGTATTTATTTCCGTTATTGTTATGCTATTACTCACCATGGGGTTAAGCGGACCACCATATGAGAAATAGGATTTTACAAGAGGCCAGAAAATCTTTTTGTGGGAATATTTCAAAACAAAACCTGTGATTCCGCCTTCCGTTTTCCCTAATTCTCTCAAAGTCGTTTTTGTTAATTCTTCAAAGTGGACAGTTTCCACTACATCATCAAGTTTTAGCAAGGCTTTTATAAGTTTCTTTGAAGCGTAAGGTTCATTGCTGGAAGCCGAATGACCTTTCGACTTTGTTTTTACCTCAATTTTGAGCCAGAGGGGTCTTTTTTCATTCACCGAAACCCCAAAAACTACAGTTTGGGGTCGCGATGGGATGACTTTTAACATTCCAGAACCACCCTCGCCATACATGGCAACAGCATTCAGTCGGTGCATAAAACTCTTTGTAACAAGCTTTGCTCCCAATTCACCACCTGTTTCTTCGTTACTCAAAATGAGGACGCTAATATTAAAGGGAAGATCTTGTTCAGAATATTTCTCTTTAAAAACCTTAAGAGCCATCAGCATCATCGCCACTGGTCCTTTGTCGTCAATGGCACCCCTGCCCCATATGGCATCTTCGGCTATTACGCCCGAAAAAGGCGGATATTTCCAATTTTTATCCTCAGCCGGAACTACATCTATATGCCCTGTTAAAATATAGTTTGGTTTCTGAAAATTAAGCGAATATAGAGATACAACAAAATTATATGATGAATCTTTATCTGTAAAAATTTCCACTTCCAAGTCCTGCTCTCTTGCCCATTTTACCAAAAACTCACCCAGAAGCTTTTCGTTGCCAGTAACAGATTCTATCTGCACCATATCCGACAAAAGATTTACCAATTGGGCAGAATCTTGGGGAGAAACCTGTGCAGAAAGTGCATTAGACACTACAATTAGGAAAACGGGAATATGGGAAATAAACTTTTTCAAAACTCTTTTTTACAAAAATAATAAATTGAAAAGAGATTGATAAAAAAGTGGTGTTAAAAATGCTTGAAAGCAAAAATTATTAGAAATATTAGAACCACAAGGTCTTTATTTCTTTGGTTTTATACCTACAAGGTCAAAAAGACCTTGCAGGAAATCTCCTGCAACATTATCGTCCTGCAAGCTTTCAAAAACCTTGTAGGATTACCAACCGCTATTATGCAAGGTTTTTTTTAAACATTGTAGGATGTGCCAATAAAAGAAATTAAACAAAGCCCGAAGAGGTGAAAGAATTATAAAAAAGCAAATACACCTACAAACAAAAGCTCCAAAGGGGTGAAATATTAATTGAAATATTCACAAATCCCTCTCTATCACTTTCACACAAACCCTTGAAGTTGAGCATACTAGTCTTCCATTGTGCAATATTCAGATATTTTGTTGTGCAATATTTAGACATATTATTGTGCACTTTTAAGAATAAAAAAATAAACACACCTACTAACAAAACCCCAAAGGGCTGAAATATTTATTGAAACATTTCCGTTTTTAACTCATTTTATCATCATCTCAATCAAAAAACTATACCTACAAGGTCGGGAAGACCTTGCAGAAGATATTCGATAAAACTCGTCCTACAAGGTTTTTGAAACCTTGTAGGACTAAAAGAAGAAATTAAATCTAATAAAATATTAAAAGCATTTTCATTCTTTTAACTGATTATTTCTTTTTTCTCTAACAAAAAAAATCTAATTTTGCAATATGGGACGAATTATGGCAATAGATTATGGACAAAAACGTGTGGGCTTGGCTGTTACCGACGAAAATCGGATTATAGCCACTCCCCTTACCACAGTGTCGGCACACGAGTGCATAAACTATTTAAAAGATTACGTTTTAAACAATGTTGTGGACATTTTTGTTGTAGGATTGCCAAAGCAAATGAACAATAAAGACTCCGACTCTGTGAAGTATATTAACCCTTTTATAAAACAGCTGAAAAAGAATTTTCCTGAAATTAAAATCGAGAGATGGGACGAAAGATTTACTTCAAAAATGGCTTTTCAAACCATGATAGACTCGGGTATTGGCAAACAAAAACGGCAAAACAAGGCCTTAGTTGACACCATAAGTGCCACCATAATTTTACAATCGTATTTAGAATCACTAACTTATAATAGATAAAAATGATATTACCAATAGTTGCATACGGACACCCCACCCTTAGAAAAATAGCACAAGATATAGACAAAGATTATCCCGAACTTTCAACGCTAATTGAAAATATGTGGGAAACAATGTATCGCACAAGAGGCGTGGGTTTGGCTGCTCCGCAAGTGAATAAATCTATCAGACTTTTTGTTATAGATGCTACACCATACGGCGAAGATGATGCCGAAACAAAGGATTTCAAAAAGATATTTATTAACGCACAAATCATCCAAGAAGAGGGCGAAGAGTGGGCTTTTAACGAGGGTTGCTTGAGCTTGCCAAATATTCGTGAAGATGTGATGCGAAAACCGAATATTACTATAAGATATTTGGATGAAAATTTTGAGGAACATACTGAAAAATTCTCGGGAATTATAGCTCGAATTATTCAACATGAATATGACCATTTGGAGGGAAAAGTCTTTGTTGACAGAATTAACAATCTTCGCAAAATGCTCCTAAAACGTAAGCTTACCGATATTACGAAAGGTATTGTAGATATCGATTATAGAATGATTTTTCCACAAAAAAGATAGAATAAAATGAAAAAGTATATTTTAATTTTAATTCCATTGATGGCTATTTCTCTTTTATCGTGCAACTCCAAAAGCAAGCAAATAAAAGTTATTACAGAAGCCGAAAAAGATGTATATAATCCAAATCTTAAAAGTATTGATATTGGCGATGCCGAATTTTTAGTAGGAAAATATATTGAGTTTGCCGATAATTATCCAGATGATGAACTGAGTCCTAACTACCTTTTTAATGCTGGCGAAATATTGATGAATATCAATCGTGGACAACAAGCCGTTGAAACATTTAACCGCATAATTAAAAACTACGAGGATTTTGAAAAACTTCCCGAAACATATTTCCTATCGGGTTTTACATACGAAAATATCCTTTTCAATATCCGTCAAGCTGAAAGAACATACAAAACTTTGATGGAGCAATTTCCAGATCATGAGCTTGCCAAAGAGGCTAAATATTGTATAGATAATATTGGAAAGAGTCCAGAAGAACTAATTCAAGAATTTGAACAGAGAGCTAGAGAAGACTCACTTGCAGCTATAATTGATGCTAGATAATAATTATGAATTGTAAATTTTTAGGAGAAAGTTACAAGGAGAAAGTTTTTAGATTATAGATAAGAGATTTGGAAAACTTGAAACTTTGAAATTTAGAAAGTTTTTTTTAACCACGTGGTCTGTCGAATAGCAGAGCCTGTGCCGCGGCGGTTCGGCTGACCACTGAACCTGAAAACTTGAAACTTGTTTTTTTTAACCACGGAGACACGGAGGATTTAATGAACACTGAACAATGAACAATTACGAATTATGAATTATGAATTATGAATTGTGAGTTGTGAGTTTTTAGGAGAAAGTTTTTAGATTATAGATAAGAGATAATAGATTTGGAAAACTTGAAACTTGGAAATTTAAAGTGGAAAGTGTGGTCTGTCGAATAGCAGAGCCTGTGCGGTGGCGGTTCGGCTAAACACTGAACTTGGAAAACTTGAAACTTGTTTTTTAACCACGGAGACACGGAGGAGTTGCGCCTGCACCAATTATTTTTTTTTGTATTTGACAAAAAACACAGAAACGTGGATAAATATACGTTCTTATGGAATTTTATTTTGTCTTCGACAAAATAATTTCACAGTTTACACAAACTTCCTCTGTGCCTTTGTGGTTCCCATCAGAGCCTATGCTCCAAAATTCTACTAATTAAAATACTGTCTCATTCTTTCGAAGAAACTGCTATCTTTTTTTCCAGGTTTAGGTTTTATATTTTCCGATTTTGAAAGTTTCTCCAAAATTGATTTCTCTTCACTTGTTAAAGATTTTTGTGATGGAGTCCATACGTTGACATTTATCAGTAAATCGCCGTGTCTGTACGAGTTCAACTCAGGTAAGCCCTTACCTTTCAACCTTAAGACTTTTCCGCTTTGCACTCCTGCATCTATTTTTATTCTAACTTTTCCGTCTATGGTTGGAACTTCAATACTTGCTCCAAAAATGGCATCTGTAATTGAAATATAGTGTTCCATAAAGAGATTATTTCCATCTCTTTCAAAAATATCATGATTTTGCTCTTCGATAAGTACCAACAAATCGCCATTTATTCCACCATTGGGAGCAGCATTTCCACCTCCCGAAACAGAAAGTTGCATTCCTTCGGCAACCCCGGCTGGTATTTTAAGCGTAACAACTTCGTCGCCCTTTTTAGTGCCATTTCCGCTACAAACACTACATTTTTGAGTAATAACCTTACCCGTTCCTTGGCATGTTGGACAAGTTGCAGCTGTTTGCATTTGTCCCAAAAAGGTATTTGTTACCCTACGCACCTGACCGCTTCCCTGACACGTATTACAAGTGTGTTGCGAACTTGCATCTTTGGCTCCTGTACCACCACAAGTATCGCATGAAATTTGTTTTGCTACTTTTATCTTTTTCTCAACACCTTTTGCAATCTCTTCAAGGGTCAATTTTACCTTTACCCTAAGGTTTGAGCCCTTTTGATATCTACGTCCACTACTTCTGGAATAGCCACCACCTCCGCCAAAACCTCCAAAGCCAAAGGCATCACCAAAGATATCGCCAAAATGACTAAAAATATCGTCCACGGACATTCCACCACCACTAAAACCACCTCCTGCACCGCCCATTCCAGCGTGTCCGAACTGATCATAACGTTGTTTCTTTTCGGGATTACTCAAAACCTCGTAAGCTTCAGCAGCTTCTTTAAACTTCTCCTCTGCCTCTTTGTCATCAGGATTTTTATCAGGGTGATATTGAATGGCTTTCTGACGATAAGCCTTTTTTATTTCTTGCTCCGACGCATTTTTATCAACTCCTAATACTTCGTAATAATCACGTTTTGCCATCTATATATCTATTTTGCAATCACCACTTTCGAGTAGCGAATTACCTTTTCGTTCAACATATAACCTTTTTCAATTTCATCTACAATCACATTCTCTTCCATACCCTCTTGCAAGGGAATTTGAGTGATAGCTTCATGAAAATCGGTATCAAATTTCTCATTTTTAGCCTCAATGGGTTTCAATCCTTTTTTCTCTAAAATGGAATAAAACTTTTGGAATATAAGATTTACCCCTTCAGATAAAGCCTCAATATCGTCCGATTTTTGGAGATTTTCCAAAGCTCGCTCAAAATCGTCAACAACGGGAAGCAGGTTCATAATCATATCTTCCGAAGCATTCTTAATTATCTCTAATTTCTCTTTCTGAGTTCGTTTACGATAGTTGTCAAACTCAGAATAGAGACGTAAATATTTATCATGCACTTCGGCAAATTTCTCTTTTTGCTCCTCAAGTTCTGTTTTTAGCTTATCTTTTTCAGACTCTTTACCAAAAATATTTTTTCTCTTTTTTGACTCTTTCGGCTTATCTTCATCTTCTATCTCAATTTCCACCGAGTTATCTTCCTTCTCCTCTGTTTCCACCTCTTCAGCTTGATGGATTTCCTCATCTAACTTCTCTTTCAAATCTTCACTACTTGCCTTCGTATTATCTATATCTTTCATACTAAATATATTATTTTGACTGCCTGCTTTGCAAATAATTTGCCAAAGCAAAAAAACCGACATTTTGTCAGCTACCTAATAAATCTACTCAATTCTCTTTGATTTTCTTTCTCTTTTAAACTTTCACGCTTGTCGTAGGAGCGTTTACCTTTTGCCAGCGCAATATCCAATTTTGCGTAGCCTTTTTCATTAATCCATAAAAGTGTTGGAACAATGGTTACACCCTTCTCTTTCACCCTCCATTCCAATTTTCGCAACTCTCTTTTGGTTAGCAACAACTTACGTGGAGCCTTAGGCAAATGGTTGTAATGTCCGCCATGGCTATACTCGCTAATATGCAGATTGTAAACCCAAAGTTCTGATTTATCAAAAGCACACCAAGAGTCTGACAAATTGACCTTGCCACTACGGATAGATTTTATCTCGGTTCCCTTTAGCACAATACCAGCCGTTATCGTCTGCAATAGATGATAATCAAATTCAGCTTTACGGTTTTTTATCTTTATTGTTGTACTCATGACAGTAATTTGGAGTGCAAAGATACGAAAGAAATATTAATTAGAAATGTTATGATTTTAAAGAAGAAATGCTTAAGTAGCTTATATAAAAAAAAGATTTTATCTTAAATAATTTTAATATATTAAATTTTAGTTCATACTTATTTTTAACTATCTTTGTAAAAAATCATAATACATTATATGGCTTATATAGAATTTGACAAAACTAAACTTATAAATCTTGAATTTATGCTCGACCGCGAAATCGTTAGAGCCAACCGTGGTGGTGCTTTTGCGTGTCAAACAATCATTGGATGCAACACCCATCGTCAGCATGGACTTTTTGTTGCACCGCAAAATCAACTCGACAATCACAAACACCTTTTGCTATCTACAATTCAAGAAACTGTAACCGAAAATAATCACGATTTCAATCTTGGAATACAGCGATACAAAGATGGAAATTATTATCCAAAAGGACATAAATATGTTAGATATTTCTCCACCGACCCACACCCTCTTTTGGTTTATCGTGTTGGTGGCGTTATGCTACAAAAAGAGATGATAATGAATAGCAAAGCTCAACAATTGCTTGTTAAATATACTCTTATTGAGGCAAACTCTGACGTTAAACTACAGATTAAACCCTTTTTGGCTTTCAGAAACAAACACCATTTGACAAAGAAAAATGAATATGTAAACACCAACTTCAAAAACATTGAAAATGGTGCACAATTTCAGATGTATCAAGTATATACACCTTTGAAAATTCAGTTTTCAAAAGAGACACAATATGTTCACAATCCAGATTGGTATTTTGACGTGGAATATTACAAAGACATTCAACATGGTTTTGATGGACTGGAAGACCTATTTGTTCCAGGTAGTTTTCATTTAGAAATAGAAAAAGGCGAAAGCATCGTAATGTCTGTCTCCATAGAAGATATCAACACATCTAATCTTGTAGAACAATTTGACTTAGAGGTAAATAGCCGAATTCCAAGGACAAGTTTTATAAACAATCTAAGAAATTCATCTCAACAATTTATCCAAAAAAATGGCGATGATGTGGAGATTTTGGCAGGCTATCCGTGGTTCAACCGACTTGGGAGAGACACTTTTATGTCCATTCCAGGGCTACTTCTTGTTAATGGAGAATATAAAACGGCATGGCAAATATTCCACACTATGCTCAAAGAGATGAAAAATGGACTATTTCCTGCCATAGGAAAAAATCAAAATGCCAACTACGACAGTGCCGACACATCTTTGTGGTTTATTTGGGCATTGCAACAATATGTTTTATTTACCAAAGAAAACGACGATGTTTGGGAAAATTATGGCGAAGCCATTAAATCTATTTTTGCTAACTACAAAAAAGGTATCAATGGTATAAAAGTTGATGAAAATGGTCTGGTTTTCACATACTTACACAACAAAGCCCTATCGTGGATGTCTAGCTCCATCAACGGTGCACCTGTAAACCCCAGATATGGATATGCAGTTGAGATTAATGCACTATGGTTCAACGCTTTAGGCTTCGCCTTGGATATGGCATATGAGTTTGGTGATAAAGATTTCATTTCTGAATGGAATAGCACTTTTGTGAACCTAAGAGCGGAGTTCAAAAAGATATTTTGGAACAAAGAAAAAGGTTATCTATGTGATACGTTTTTTCAAGGCGAAAAAGATTGGCGTGTGCGACCCAATATGCTATTGGCAGCATCTCTACCCCACTCGCCACTGAGCTCCAAAATTAGACATTTGATATTAGAAAAAACAAAATGTGAACTACTAACTCCACGCGGAATACGCACTCTAACACCCAACGACAAAGAGTATAGAGGTTTTTACACTGGCAACGCCTTGGAGCGTGAAAAAGCCTACCACAACGGCTCTGTTTTTCCTTGGCTAAGTGCCCACTATGTTGAGGCATATTTGAATATACATGGAGTTTCGGGACTAAGTGTCGCTAAAAAAATCTATAAAGACATGGAAGTGCTTGTCAAAGAGCAAGGCATTGGAACCATCTCTGAAGTCTTTGATGGCGACCCTCCACACAGCTCTGGCGGAGCAATGTCCTACGCTGTCAACGTTGCCGAAATACAAAGAATGTATTTTTTGATACAAAAATTTGAAGAAAAATCTAAGGAATTATGAGAGTATTGATGTTTGGGTGGGAATTTCCACCACATATTGCGGGAGGACTTGGAACTGCCTGTTTTGGGCTTACCAAAGGGATGAAAAAACAAGGCATGGACGTTATTTTTGTAGTTCCAAAAGCTTATGGAGACGAAAGCGAAGAAGCAGTGAAAATTGTTAACGCTTCTGATGTTAGTATCGATATGAGATACAGTAACTTGAAAGAATATTTCGATAATGTTACATATATTGAAGTCAATTCGCGACTTATTCCATATGTTGGAACTGATGACTATTTTAATATAGAAAACCAAGAAAAATATTATACCGAAAACCACGACACACTAATTTCGCACAGAAAGTATGAATTTAGTGGCAAATATGGCGAAAACACCATGTTGGAAGTGGAACGCTACGCCATGGTGGCAGCACAAATTGCTAAGGATTTTGAATTTGATATAATTCATGCCCACGACTGGCTTACCTATAATGCTGGCATTGCAGCAAAAAAAGTTAGTGGCAAGCCCCTTGTTGTTCACATGCACGCCACCGAATTCGACCGCTCTGGGTTAGATATTAACACTGTGGTTTTCGACATCGAACGCAAAGGAATGATGGCAGCCGACAGGGTCGTTACTGTCAGCAACTACACCCGAAATATAGTAGTTGAAAAACATGGCATACCTGCCGAAAAAGTTTTCACAGTGCACAACGCCGTTGAACCCAACGAAAGTCAAGCAGTGAAAGAGTATAAGAAAAATATTGATGACAAAATTGTTACTTTTCTAGGTCGTGTTACCTTCCAAAAGGGTCCCGAATATTTTGTAGAAGCAGCACATATGATTCTGCAACGCGACCCCAATGTGAGATTTGTTCTTGCCGGCGATGGCGATATGATGCCAAAGGTAATCCGCCGTGTGGCACAGCTTCGCATGGGCGACAGATTCAATTTTACAGGATTTTTGCGTGGTGCCGAAGTGGATAAAATGTTTGCCTTGAGCGACGTATATGTTATGCCCTCGGTGAGCGAACCATTCGGTATTTCACCCTTGGAAGCCATGAGGTCTAATGTTCCAGTGGTAATATCTAAACAATCGGGTGTTTCGGAGGTTTTACAACATGCCCTAAAGGTTGACTTTTGGGATGTGGAAGCCATGGCAGACGCCATTTATGGACTACTGCACTACCCTGCCCTTTCGGATATGTTCGTAGAACATGGAAAAATTGAAGTGGACAATCTCCTGTGGGAAAATGCCGCATATAAACTTAAATTAATATACAACGAACTTATATAATTATATGAAAACAATATGTTTCTATTTTCAGGTACATCAGCCATTTAGACTAAGAACATACAGATTCTTCGATATGGGCGTAGATCACAACTACTTTGACGAGTACCAAAATCGATATTTGGCACAACGTATTGCCGAAAGATGCTACTTCCCCATGAATGAGCTTTTGTTGAAGCTTATTAACAAACATGGAGATGACTTTAAAATTACATTTTCAATATCGGGAATGGCATTGGAACAATTCCAAAAATATGTACCAAATCTTATTGAAAGTTTTCAAAATTTAGCAAAAACTGGAAATGTGGAATTTTTGGCAGAGACATATTCTCACAGTTTGGCATCCATCATGGACAAAGACGAATTTGAGTTGCAGGTGGAAAGGCACAGCAAAAAAATTGAAGAGCTTTTTGGACAAAAACCCAAAGTTTTCCGCAATACCGAACTAATCTATTCTGATGATATTTCCGAAAGTGTAGCCAAAATGGGCTTCAACGGAATGCTTACCGAAGGTGCCAAGCACGTTTTGGGCTGGAGAAGTCCAAACTTTGTGTATAAAAGTGCCACCAACGATAATTTGAAAATATTGTTGAGAAACTTCAATCTCAGCAACGATATATCTTTTAGATTCTCTAACAGAAATTGGTCGCAATGGCCCATCACTGCAGAGAAATATACCAAATGGATAAACGAACTTCCAGAAGATGCACAAACAGTAAATATCTTTATGGATTATGAAACTTTTGGCGAACATCAGGTGGCAGAGACTGGAATTTTCAACTTCTTTGAAGCACTACCAGAAAATATTCTAAAATCGGGTGATTATAAATTTGCCACTGTTTCTGAAGTTTTCGAAAAATTTGAGCCTGTGGCATCCATTCATGTGCCATGGCCAATGTCGTGGGCAGACGAAGAGAGAGATATCACCGCTTGGCGTGGCAACGAACTTCAAGAAGATGCCTTCGAAAAGCTATATTCACTTAAAGATAAAATCAAGAAAATTGATGATCCAGCTATAAAACGAGATTGGGACTATTTGCAAACCAGCGACCACTTCTACTATATGTGTACAAAATGGTTTTCGGATGGCGAAATTCATAAATATTTCAACCCCTACGGATCGCCCTACGACGCATATATAAACTATATGAATGTGCTTTCAGACTTTATTTTAAGAGTGGAAAAAGCTGTAAAATAAAATATCCTTATCAAATAACAACTTGATATTCAACAAATTAAGCAAGAAATTTGTCTTTTTTAAAATAATAAAATTAAATGAACAAAATTAATCACAAACCTGACTACCTTTTTGAAGTGAGCTGGGAAGTATGTAACAAAATTGGTGGTGTTCACACTGTTTTGTCCAGCAAAGCTAAATTTTTAACAGAAGAATTTAAAGATAATTATATTGTCATCGGACCCGACGTGTGGAAAGAAACACATCAAAATCCGGAGTTTATCGAAAATAAAAATATTATGCGCTCGTGGCGCGAATATGCCGAAAAATCTGGACTTAAATTCAGAATTGGACGCTGGAATATACCCAGCAAACCCATTGCAATTTTAGTGGATTTCACTCCGCATATTGTGCATAAAGATGAAATTCTAACAAAGTTTTGGGAGAGATATCAATTAGACTCCATTGCAGGACATTGGGGCTATATTGAGCCAGTTTTATTTGGCTATGCCGCCGGAAAAATCATTGAAAATTATTATGAGTTCTACGTAAATGCACAAGAAAATATATTGGCACATTTTCATCAATGGACATCAGGTTCAGGGCTTCTATATCTGAAAGATAGAGCTCCACAAGTGGGTCTGGTTTATTCGTCGCACAGCACTACTCTTGGCGAAAAAATGATTTCTGAAAATAAAGATATCCCTTATAATGAAGAATTGGATATTGAGCATTGGACAAATAATTACAATATCCGTTCGGAATTTTCCATGGAAAAAACCTCATTTGTAGAGGCTGATATTGCATGCACCGTTAGCGAAATTCTCAAAGAAGAAGCCAAGTATTTATATGGACGCGAATCGGAAGTGATAACCTACAACGGCTTCGACACCGATTTTGCAATTGGTAAGGATAGAAATATAAATAGAGATGAAAACAGAGAACATCTGCTAAAAATTGCCAAAGCAATTACCAAACAAAATATTTCTAAAGACTCTGTTTTCATTGCCACAAGCGGTGTTGAAAGAATTAAAACCAAAGGTTTCGATCTATTTATCGACTCTTTGGCAAAATATAACAACGACCCCAAATCTGAAAAAGACATTTTGGCATTCGTCATTGTTCCAACGCATATTGTTGGTCCAAGGGAGGATTTGAATATTGAAGAAATTGACTTCAAAAATCCAGCCATTGAAGATTATCTAACTCACTGGATATTCGACTACGACACCAATCCCATTGTTCAAAAAGCTATTAGCTCGGGCTTAAAAAATCGCCCTGAAGATAAGGTGAAAATCATATATATCCCCACATATCTCAATGGAAATGATGGTGTTGTAAACTTAAAATATTACGATTTTATTTCAAGTGTCGATTTTACAATTTTCCCATCGCTTTACGAACCTTGGGGCTACACACCGATGGAAAGTGCAGCTTTGGGTGTTCCAAGTGTAACCAGCTCGCAATCAGGATTTGGACACTGGATTGAGGATAACAAACTCAATGGCAAAGGAGTTTTTGTGTTAAACAGAAGTTCCAAAAATTATGAAGAAGAGAGCCAAAAACTTTATGAAATTATAAATAATTTCACACAATATAAAGAGGAAGATTATAAAAAGCTTTCTCAATCGGCTATAAAACTTGGCGAAGAAACATCATGGAAAAACATGATAAATAAATATTTCCAAGCTTATAGTAGCTGTATAGACCTAAGTCTAGAAAGATTTGAACAGTATAAAACTAAAACATCAATTTGTAAACCCACAAATCAATTTATGAAACAGACAGATGCAGAATGGCGTAAAATTTTAGTCAAAATCGATTTACCAGAAAGTCTTCAACCTCTATTGGAACTTTCCAAAAACTTGTGGTGGTCGTGGAACTGGCAAGCAATTGAACTTTTCGAAAGCATTGACCCAGTGGCTTGGAGGAAGCATAAACAAAATCCTAATGCAATGTTCAACAGCTTGTCGTATGACAAAATTCAAGAGCTGCAAAATAGCAAAGATTTTATTGAAAAACTGAATAAAGTTTATGCCGATTTTAAAGAATATATGAGTAAAGCTCATAAAACCAATGACGAAATGGTGGCATATTTCAGCATGGAATTTGGTATCCACGACTCTCTAAAAATTTATTCTGGAGGTTTGGGAGTATTGGCTGGCGACTACCTAAAAGAGGCTAGCGACTCAAACCGAAATATTATCGGTGTTGGACTTCTATATAGATATGGATATTTCAAACAAGAGATTAGCCACAATGGCGAGCAGATAAACACCTATCTACCTCAAAAATTCTCTGAACTTCCGCTAATTCCCGTTAGAGACAAAAATGGCGAATGGCTAAAAGTTAGCATTGTGCTACCCGGCAGAAATTTATATGCTAAAGTTTGGAGAGTTGATGTAGGAAGAGTTCCCCTATATCTTTTAGATACTGACTTTGAAGATAATAATGATGCCGACCGTGCTGTAACTGCCAGTTTATATGGTGGCGATTGGGAAAACAGGTTAAAACAGGAGATGCTTCTTGGTTTTGGTGGTATTAGATTTTTGAAATCTTTAGGCATTGAGCCAGAAATATATCACCTAAACGAAGGACACGCAGCATTCCTAAGTTTGGAAAGATTGAAGGATTTAATTCAAGAAAACAATATTCCATACAATCAGGCAGTGGAAATTGTCCGCTCTTCTTCCCTATTTACAACCCATACGCCCGTTCCTGCTGGTCATGACTATTTTACAGAAGACCTGCTCAGAGTTTACATCTCTCACTACCCAGAACGTTTGAATATTAGCTGGGATACAATGATGAACCTTGGAAAAATGCACGAAGGCAGCAACGAAAAATTCTCTATGAGTATTTTGGCTACAAAACTTTCGCAAGAGGTGAATGGAGTTAGCAGAATCCACGGTAGAGTTAGTCAAGAAATGTTTAGCGATTTATATAAGGGATATTTCCCCGAAGAACTACATATTGGCTATGTTACCAACGGAGTTCACTACCCCACTTGGACACATAAAGAGATGCAAGAACTTCACAAAGAGCATTTGGGCGATAAGTTTATCAACGACCAATCCAATATGGATATTTGGAAAAAGATAGATAAAGTTCCCAGCAATGAGATTTGGAATATCAGAAAAAAACTGAAATCAGAATTGATGGATTATGTAAAAATCAGGCTTACAGGCGATATGACAAAACGTCAGGAAAGTCCAAGTTTGATATTCAACACCATAAATTCACTCAATGAAAATACATTAACCATAGGTTTTGCCCGAAGATTTGCCACCTACAAAAGAGCTAAACTTCTTTTCACAGATTTGGACAAACTTTCGGCACTGGTAAACAACCCTGAACGCCCAATTCAACTGATTTATGCAGGAAAAGCTCACCCTGCCGACAAATTAGGACAAGAGCTGATACAGCATATTATCAAAATAAGTAGAATGGAACAGTTTATTGGTAAAGTGATTTTTGTTGAAAATTACGATATTCCTTTGGCACAGCATCTAATTTCGGGTTGCGATGTTTGGCTAAACACGCCCACTCGACCCATGGAAGCATCGGGCACAAGTGGCGAAAAAGCTGTTATGAATGGTGTTCTAAACTTCAGTGTATTAGACGGTTGGTGGGGCGAAGGCTACGTCCCCGGAGCTGGCTGGGCACTGAAAGAAGAGAGAACTTATGAAAATCAAGATTTCCAAAATATCTTAGATGCCGAAACAATTTATAATTTACTAAATGATGAAATTGGACCACTATATTATGATGTTAATAATCAAGGTGTTCCAGAAAATTGGATTAAGTATATGAAGAAAAACTTTGCCGAAATAGCACCACGTTTTACCATGAAACGCCAAGTGGACGACTATTACGACAAATTCTACGACACCCTATTTGAGAGAGCCAGATTTATAAACAAAGACAACTATCAAATGGCATCACAATTGGCAAAGTGGAAAAATAAAATGATAAACTCATGGGAAACCATAGAAGTTTTGGATATTGAAACTCCCAATGCTGAAAAAGAGCCACTAATGTTAGGTGAAAATTTTAAGGCTAAAGTAAAAATCGACCTCTCCAATTTAGACCCAGAAGATATAGGTCTCGAAATTGTATTTGCTCAAAAAGAGAAGGATATGATTAGTAAAATCTACAAAAAATTTGATTTAGAAATCAGCAGTTTTGAAGATGGAATTGCCACTTTTGAGGTAGAAATACCCTCTAAAAAAGTTGGAGTTTACGACTACATATTCCGCCTATATCCAAAGAGCGAGATGTTGCCACATAGGCAAGATTTTGGATTAGTAAAGTGGTTTTAGTTGAAAAATAAACTATTTTATCATGACAAATAAAATCAAAATATATTTTAGTTCATTACTAATTATAATGTCATTAATAGGTTTTGCTCAAAAGGCAAAACCTATTAAAACTAAAATCCCCAAACGACCAAAAGCTGCCACTGAATTGGTGGGATTTGCAGCTCCAAAAATGGAGACTGTTCGTATTGGAATCATAGGTTTGGGAATGCGTGGTATAGGTGCTGTGGAGCGTTTTACGCATATTCCCAGTGCCGAAGTGGTGGCACTTTGCGATGTTCATGCCGATAGGGTTGAACGTTCGCAAAAAGTTTTAAGTCAAAGGGGTAAAAATCCAGCTAAAACTTTTAGTGGCAGCCGTGAAGCGTGGAAAGAACTCTGTTTGTTAGATGATGTGGATTTGGTCTATATTGTTACCGATTGGCAAACCCACGCCGATATGTCGGTTTTTGCTATGGAGAACGGCAAACACGTTGCTGTGGAAGTCCCGGGAGCTATGACACTGAAGGATATTTGGCGAATTATAAATACCGCCGAAAAGACCCAAAAGCACTGCATGATGCTTGAAAACTGCGTTTACGACTTCTTTGAACTAACAGTTCTAAATATGGTTCAAAAAGGCTTATTGGGCGAAGTTTTACACGCCGAAGGTGCTTATATCCACAACCTTGAAGATTTTTGGAACTACTACGAAAACGACTGGCGAATGGAGTTCAACTATCACCATCGTGGCGACCTCTACCCTACTCACGGAATGGGTCCAGCGTGTCAGGCACTAAATATTCATCGTGGTGATAAAATGAATATCCTTGTCTCAATGGACACCAAAGCTGTAAATATCCCTGAATATCTAATTAAGAATCGGAAAATATCGGCTGATAGTGCTTACAAGTTCAAAAATGGTCAACACAGCATGACTATGATTCGTACCGAAAAGGGCAAAACCATTCATATTCAGCATGATGTGGCATCGCCACGCCCCTACTCACGTATGTACCAAATTTCGGGAACTAAAGGTTTTGCCAACAAATATCCCTATCAAGGACTGGCATTTGAAGCAACACAAATTGGAGATGATATAGCCCCCGATTTGGAAGACCTAAACTCGCACTCATTCGTTCCTAAAAATGTGATGGATGCCATGATGAAAAAATACAAACACCCCATTCATAAAGAGCTGGAAACCAAAGCCAAAGAGGTTGGCGGACATGGCGGAATGGACTTTATAATGGATTATAGATTAATATATTGTCTTCGCAACGGACTACCCTTGGATATGGACGTTTATGATTTAGCCGAATGGAGCTGTCTGACAGAGCTAAGCCGCATCTCCATCGAAAATGGAAGTGCCCCAGTGGAAGTACCAGACTTCACCCGTGGTGCATGGAATAAGCTAAAAGAGTATAAGCATTATTTTGTGGAGTAGATAGTTTTTAGTTGTGAGTTTTGAGTTTTTAGTTGTGAATTTTTAGTTGGTAAGTAGTCGCCCCTTAAAAAGCCATTTTTCTTTGTATTAGTACAAAAATAAGATTAAAAATAGGCGTAAATATTTTTTGAAAAAACTGATAAAAAGATGATTTCCATATATTCATCATCCTTTTGAAGTT
>JAAYKF010000010.1 GCA_012522535.1 Bacteroidales bacterium | reverse complement strand
CCTTTTTCTATCAATCTTTCGGGCGAGATGCAACTATTGTTGGAAAATCCAACGAAAAGTAAAATAAGTAGTCCAAAAATTTTTGTTTTCATTTTTCAAAAATTAAATTAAGCCTTCTTCTATCATGCTGACTATTAGTTCAATATCTTTGTCTTTGCCCAGAGGGTCGTATTGTTCTTTTAAATTTATTCCCCAAAAGTATGAAAATGATTGCCAAAAAATGGCTCTAAATTTTCCACGTGTTTCGGAAATAATTGTGTAGGAAGATTTTCCAGTTTGTCTATCTATAAGTTTAATAAGTATTTCGCCTTGACTTTGTGTTAGGTTTCTAACATCATTTTCGAATTGAGATTTTATTTGTTCTTCTGCTTTTTTGTTTATTTCTCTTTTTTCTTTTTTGCTAGTAGCTTTTTCTGCCAGATTGTCGTAGTACTGCATTTTTGCGGCAGCAATTCGGGCATATGGGTATGTAGTTTTTACATTGTTGACCAAACGTCTAAAGGCTTGTTCTTCGGCGGCGGTGCGAAAGGGTCGCCACGACATAATGCTTACTTCCCGAAGGGTTAAAAAAGGGATAGTGTCGCCATTATGTATGGTGGCAGGTACAAGGCGGTCTGAAACAACTTGCGAAAATGCAAAATTAGATGCAAATAAAAGAGTTATATATAATGTTAGTCGCTTCATTGCTACAAGTTTATTATTATAAAAACAATAAGTGTGCCACTATGTTTTTACAAAAATAGAAAAACATTTCATAAACTCAAATTTCAATTTTATTTAAAGTACTTTTATGAAATATTTGCTAGTTTTTCTAAGGCATATTTTTCAGTAACTTTAAATGACTTTTTATTTTCCTGGCTGGGCATTTCAAACATTGCATCCAACATCAAAGTCTCCATAATGCTACGTAATCCGCGAGCTCCTAAGGAAAGATCAATGGCTTTTTCTACAATTATTTCAATGGCTGCCGGAGCGAAGCTAAGCTTAATGTCGTCCAATTCAAAAATATGTGTATATTGTTTGATTAAAGAGTTTTTAGGCTCCATCAGTATTCTCTTAAGTGCATCTTTATCAAGTGGTTGTAGGTATGTTACAACGGGAAAGCGTCCACACAATTCAGGAATTAGTCCGTAACTTTTCAAATCTTGTGAAGTTGCGTGTTTCATCACATTATTTTGGTCTATTTCTTTACTCTTTTTGTTGTATCCAATAACATTTGTGTTGAGTCGTGATGCTACTTTATTTTCAATTCCATCAAAGGCTCCTCCTGCAATAAAAAGTATATTTTGAGTATTAATTTCAATAAATTTTTGTTCGGGGTGTTTGCGTCCTCCTTCTGGTGGCACATTTACCAATGATCCTTCGAGAAGTTTTAGAAGGGCTTGTTGAACTCCTTCGCCCGAAACATCACGGGTAATGGAGGGGTTGTCGCCTTTTCGAGCTACTTTATCAATTTCGTCAATGAATACAATACCTTTTTGAGCTCTTTCTACATCATAATCAGCCACTTGTAATAATCTCGACAAAATGCTTTCCACGTCTTCGCCCACATATCCAGCTTGTGTAAAAACGGTGGCATCGGCGATGCAAAATGGTACATCTAAGAGTTTGGCAATACTTTTAGCAATAAGAGTTTTTCCTGTACCAGTTTCGCCAATCATTATAATATTTGATTTTTCGATTTCAACATCGGTTTCGGAAGTTTGATTTATACGCTTATAATGATTGTAAACTCCAACGGATAGTGTTTTTTTGGCATCTTCCTGTCCAATTACGTATTGGTCGAGAAAATCTTTTATTTCATTTGGTTTTTGAATTTTAAAAGAGGTTTTAGTCTTTTTTTTCATAAACCGTCTGTTTTCTTCCAATATTTCGTGGGCATTGTCTATGCACACTTCACAAATATTTGATTCGTGTCCATTGAACATTACCATTTCTCTGCTTGGTCTTTCGCCACAGAATGAACAAAAATCGAGTTTGTTTTTTTGTTTTGCCATAGTTTTTAAAAATAGCCGGTTATTCCCCGGCTATTTAGTTTTATTAGTGTTTATAAATATTATTCTTTCCTTTCAAGCACCTCGTCAATCATGCCATACTCTAACGCTTCATTGGATGTCATCCAATAATCTCTTTCACTATCTTTCCAAACTTTTTCATATTCTTGTCCACTATGTTGTGCAATAATTTCGTAAAGTTCTTTTTTAAGTTTAGAGATTTCGCGAGCTGTAATTTCTATATCTGTTGCTTGTCCAGATGCTCCACCCATTGGCTGGTGTATCATAACGCGGGCATGTTTGAGTGCAGTACGTTTTCCTTTTTCGCCAGCTGCAAGTAAAACTGCACTCATGGAGGCAGCCATTCCCGTGCAAATGGTGGCAATGTCGGGGGCTATATACTGCATGGTATCGTAGATTCCTAATCCAGCATAAACTGAGCCGCCGGGAGAGTTTATATATATTTGAATATCTTTTTTAGAATCTGCCGACTCAAGGAAAAGAAGTTGAGCTTGAAT
>JAAYKF010000009.1 GCA_012522535.1 Bacteroidales bacterium | reverse complement strand
ATAGTATAAAATATCACTTGGAAACAATTTTAAATTTCTTTGATGAAAATAGGTTTACAAATGCAAATGCTGAATCTTTTAATTCTAAAATAAAACTATTCCGTGCTAATTTAAGAGGAGTAATAGACACTAAATTCTTTCTATTCAGAATGGAGAAACTTTTTGCTTAGTCCCCAAAAAATTAAGGTGAGCCGCTATTATTTTGGTTTTTCTAATTCCTTTTATTGCGTTGGGGCAAGGTAATGGGCTATATGAATTTATAGGAGAAAATTGGAAATATGGTTTTATGGATAAAAACGGGAAAGTTATTATTCCTGCTAAATACATATATGTAAAATATCCCGGCTTTAGTGAAGGTCTTGCTTTTGTTTCAGAAAAGAAGTTCCCCAATGGCGATTTTGATTACTACTGCATAGATACTTTGGGCAGAAAAGTATTTGATATTGGAAGATATTGCTCTCCAAGAGAATCTTTTGCAGAAGGCTATGCTGTAATTAGGAATTGGAAACAAGGTAAATACTGGTTTATTGATAAAAAAGGCAAACAAGTTTTTAATAAGGAATTTGAAAGAGCTTCAAAATTCACAAATGGATTTGCAAGGGTAGAAGATGGTAATAGTGATAATTCTCATCCATACTTTATAAACAAAAATGGAGAGGTTGCCAAACACCTACCTACAAATTGCAGTATATTTATAAATGGAATATCTTTTTGCGGGACACAATTGATAGACACCTTAGGGAATGTGCTTATAGATAGTATTCACGCATGGACAGGTGCTTCCGATGAAATACTGAAAGTGAAAAGGGATGACAAGTGGGGTTTTATAGATAGAAAAGGAAATATTATAATTGATTTTCAATATGAAGAAGATAGAAATAGATTTATGGACAAAGCACTGAATTTGAATACAGACTCATTGGATGCTTTGCCCAAAGCCACTTATAGGAATGTGGGCTTTTTCCGTGAAGGATTGGCAAGTATTCAAAAAGATAGTTTATTTGGGTTTATTAATCTCAAAAACGAAGTGGTCATCGAGCCGATTTTCAGGGAAGTTCGTTGGTTTTCAGAGGGTTTGGCTGGAGCTACATTGGACGGTATAAAATGGGGTTTTATCAATAAAAAAGGAGAATTTGTGATAGAGCCTCAATATTATCTTGTAGATGCATTTGAGCATGGGGTTTGCGGTGTTAAGCTCACAAATATGCCTCGCTTTGTGAATGATTATTATCTTAATGCCATTATTGATAAAAACAATAAGATAATTTATAGAGGAGAAATGCACAGCTACGGTGGCTTTAGAGGGGAGCTTATAAAATATTATGAAGCAGGCGATTTTAGAGGAAGAACTCATTATGTAAACAAAAAAGGGGAACTTGTGCTTCCAAAGGAGTAGAACTACCTGTACTTTTTATAATCAGCCTAATAGACTCAATTATTGGGCTTAAAGTGGTATCAAACTGAAAACCAATTTGATTAGTTTTATTGTTTTAAAAATTTTTAAGTCCTTATTTTGTCTCAACTTATTCATATTAAGTTTTATTTGAGTACTTTTACAGTCGAAAACTAAATTATTATGAAAAGATTTTTTCTTATTGCAATAACAATAATGAGCTCTTGGGCTATTATGGCACAAAATGATGCTCCCAACAAAGGAACAAATAAAGACAGAATAAATTTTGGTGCTGTAAACTCTTTTTGGTTAGGTTTGGAAGATGGAATGAAGCAAAGACCAATTAGTCAAGGCTTTAATGGCTCCATTATGATTGATATTAAAACAAGCGAAAACAGCCCTATTAGCTTTGGGCTGGGCTTTGGGTTTTCGTCGCACAATCTGCATTCAAACGCAGTTACAAGAATTGGTAGCGGACGAACAACGGAGTTTTTATTAGTGCCCGAAAATATTACGTACAACATAAATAAGCTCTCTTTCAGATATATCAACATTCCATTGGAGGTTCGTTATCGCCACAAAAGCGACTTTAGATTTGCTTTAGGACTTAGGTCAAATTATTTGGCAGACAGATATACAAAGTATTATGGCAACGATATCACTGGCATTGATAATCCAATGAAGATTATTGACAAAAACATTTTGAACCCCGAAAATTTTATGTTCGAAATTATTGGTAGAGTTGGCTGGAAATTTGTTACCCTAACGGGTTCTTTCCCGTTAACCACAGTATTTGTTAAAGACAAAGGACCAGCTGTTAAACCAGCAAGTTTGGGGATTAGCATTAGTTTATACTAATTTATCAGTCAACAATTGTACCCTTTAATGTTGCTGCTGTGCAGGACTTTATAAGAACATTTACATAATTTCCTTTATCTAAGTTTGACTTTGGAAAAACTACAACTTTGTTTTGGGAAGTTCTGCCAAACTGTTGCTCGTCTGAACGCTTGGAGAAGCCCTCGATTAAGACCTCAAAAGTTTTACCAATATCTCTTTTATTACTTGCCAAAGAGAGTTCTTGCTGCAAGTTTATTATCTCCTGCAAACGCTTTATTTTCAACTCTTCTGGCACATTATCATCCAGTTTTTTGTAGGCAAATGTTCCCGGGCGTGTGGAATATTTAAACATAAATGCTGCCGAATAGCCTACTTTTCGCATCAAATCTAAAGTATCCTGATGGTCTTGCTCAGATTCGTTACAAAATCCAGCTATAATATCTGTGGAAATTGTGCAATCAGGCATTCTGTTTTTTATGGCTTCTATCCTCGACAAATACCACTCACGGGTATATTTTCTGTTCATCAGCTTTAGCATATTATCGCTTCCCGACTGTACAGGCAAATGTATGCTTTTGCAAATATTTGGTCGCTGAGCTATAACGTCAATAAGCTCATCCGAAATATCTTTGGGGTGAGATGTGGCAAATCTGATTCGCAATAATGGACTAACGTCTGCAACCATTTCCATCAGATTCCAAAAATGTATTGTCTCTTGGTCATTTTTCCACAAATATGAATTTACATTTTGTCCTAAAAGTGTAATCTCCTTATATCCTTTTTCAAATAAATCTTTTGCTTCCTCTACAATTGAGTGAGGGTTGCGGCTTCGCTCTTTTCCGCGTGTGTAGGGGACAACACAATAGGAACAAAAATTTTGACAGCCACGCATAATGGAAATAAAAGCCGAAACTCCATTGGTGGCATACCTAACTGGGGAAATATCGGCATATGTCTCTTCTTCCGATAAAATTGTATTTATGGCATTCTGACCCGAATCGACCAGAGACAATAGCTGTGGTAATTCTCTGTACGCATCGGGACCTACAACCAAATCAACAATATTTTCCCTTTCAATAAAATCATCTTTTAGGCGTTCCGCCATACAGCCCAGAACCCCAATTTTTAAATTTTTATTCTTCTTTTTTAAAGCTCGAAGATGTTTCAATCTATTCCAAATTCTCTCTTCTGCATTGTCTCTGATGGAACATGTATTTATTAATATCAATTCAGCTTCGTTAATATTATCAGTATTTTGATAGTGTGGCGATAAAACTGACATTACAATTTCGCTGTCGTTAAAATTCATCTGACAGCCATAAGTCTCAATAAAAACTTTTTTTTTCACTTCTCTTTTTTTGTTATGAGATATAATAGGAGTACAAAATTAGATAAAGTTCTGCTATGTACAATAAAGAATGAGGCTTATTATAAAAACAAGCCTCATTTATTGAAAATAATTGTAAAAAATTCTACTTAGATAATCCTAAGATATCTTGAGTTGCAACACTCAGAATGGGAAGTTTACTGTTGTTTACCAACTCACGTGCTTGGTTTCCAAGCCATAAACCACCAATTTCGCTTCCTTGTTCTCTCATTATCACTATTAGACTTGCATTAATTTCTTTTGCAAAACCCATTGTAGTTTCGGCACCATTAAACGACTCTCGTTTATACACTTGGAAACGAATACTTTTCTCTTTCAAATATTTTTCAACAGAGAAAACATAAGCATTTACAATATTTCTAAATTCTACATTTGACGAAGTATATAGCCCTAAAATATGAATTTTAGCAGCAAATAATTTTGCAAATTTAACAGCTACTGGCAGTTTTTGCCTTGTATCTTGAAGGTTGTCAATAGGAACTACAATATCTGTCAATGCTCTATTAACACTTGTGTCAGCTCTAATTGTCAACACAGGGCATTTAGCTGTCATAACAGTTCTGTATGCACTGTTTCCAATAAAAAACTCTTCATGACCTGAGATACCGTGTGCACCAACTACAACAAGGTCAGCATCAGTCTCTTCGGCCTCGCGTGCCAAGGCTAGATGAACTTTACCCTCTATGATTTTGGTCTTAATACTTTTTCCCTTAGGCATCATGGTTTTGTGGTCGTCGGCAATTTGGTCCAATCTATCTTTGGCAACTTGCAGATACTCATTTATGTTGTCTTGCAACAGTCCAAGTGTTGTTCCGGGAGTTTTAACCCAAATTAGAGTAATATCACACTTTGCCTTGTCGGCTATGGTTGTTGCATGCTTAAGTGCGTTGATGGAGGATTCCGAAAAATCCGTTCCTACTATTATACCTTTCATAGCTTTTTTGTTTTTGTTATGACTATTATACTGTAAAATTACAAAAAAGTTCGACCAAATCAAAGATAAATTTCAACAAATTTGACTTTATTTCAAAAATAAAAAATATTAAAGTCTATAAAGCTTCACTGTTTTGTTGGTTTCAGCATTTATTAAATTCAGAAAATAGATGCCCGAATTAAGATTTTCAACATCTAAAATCTTCTCTTGCCCCCAGTGGTAGTGGATATATTTTCCACTTTTAAGCCTTCGACCCTGCGAGTCGTAGAGAGCATATTCTATCTTTTGACTTTTTTCTGACAAAAATGTAATTTTAATCTCATTTTCAAAGGGGTTTATCACCCTATATTCATCTTCTTTTTTCTGATAATTTTCCACTCCTGCCGTGGGGTAATAGACCAAAAAATCCATTACAACGGGCAAATGGTCCGACATTAAATATAGCGTATTTGCCAATTCTTGTGGCACAGACTCATTGGTTGGATAGTTTACAGTTCCATTAAATCGGTTTCCATCTTGCCCCACAGCCTGATAGGTTTCGGGCAGTGCCTTGATATTGTCATATCCATTTAGCACTGGCGATGAAACCAATATAAAATCAAATCTATCATCCAAACCACCCGAGGCATAGCAATTGTCGTAGGCTGTGTGTGTTGACTGTGTATGAATATTTCTAAATTGATAATTATTATTCCAATTTCCAGGCATATCAATGGGGTCGTGGAAACGCACCATGGGATTGGAGTGATTTATCAGAAATTGATAAGCTTGTTCCGAGGAGCCATATACATTAAAATCTCCCGAAAAGACATAGTTTTCGGAAACCCCCCAATTTTCTAATCTCGACATTAGTGCCTGAACCATTGCAAAACGCACATCTCCACCCGTAGTTCCTGCCTTTAGATGTGCAATTATGGAGTAGAAAAAAATTGTATCACCCTCCTCCAAATGAGGGGTGTTGTAGCAAAATTTGTAGATATTTATATCGCGCAAACTGGTAGGAACAATTACATTGTCTATCAATATCAATTTTCTACTATCATAATAAACCATATTTGCCAATGTACCACCCGAAAGATTGGATAGCTGCCCCCTTTTCCAATAATCTACCCCATTGATATTGAGGACATTGTCTAAAATCCTATTAACATCACTCTCCTTGCTTCCTATTTCGTTTACAGCGATTATTTGTGGATTCAAGTACCCAAAAATCTGTTTAAGATATTCATCCTTATCATTCAAATTATTGGTTTCTTGGGTGCAACCTCCATACTGATTTGTCATATATTGCATCAAATTATACTGAACCATTCTCAGTGTATCTTGGGCTACAAGCCCAGTATGGGACAAAAACAGTATGCTTAAAAATAGGATTATGTTTTTTCTTTTCATTTTATAATTTTAATGAGCTTCAAGCCAGTTTTTACCCACTTCTATTTCCACCTCAACGGGGATATTTAGCGGTATTGCAGATTTCATCTCCTCTAATACTATCTCTTTCACCTTGTCAATTTCCGATTTATGCACATCAAAAACCAATTCGTCATGAATTTGCATTATCATGGAAGATTTAATCTGACTTTCCTTGAATCTTTTATGAATATTTATCATTGCCACTTTAATCATATCCGCCGCCGAACCTTGTATGGGAGCATTCACAGCATTGCGTTCGGCAAAATTTCTTATCATGGCATTTTTGGAGTTAATATCACTCAAATATCTTCGCCTATGCAAAATTGTCTCCACATAGCCATTATCTTTTGCAATTTGCACCTGATTTTCGATATATGCCTTAATCCCAGGATATTGCACAAAGTATGATTTTATTAAATCGGCAGCTTCAAATCTGCTAACTCCTAATTGTTCGGCAAGACCGAAAGAGGAGATTCCATAAATAATTCCAAAATTTACAGCTTTTGCTTTCCTACGCTGATCGGCATCTACATCTTGGTCATCAATGCCAAAAACACGGGCTGCAGTTGCACTGTGAATGTCTAAACCTTTTTCGAAAGCCTCGCTCATGGCTTTGTCGCCACTCAATGATGCGATAACCCTAAGTTCAATTTGAGAATAGTCAGCCGAAATTAAAACAAAATCATCGCCCGACGAAACAACGGCTTTGCGAATTTCACGACCTTGCTCGGTTCTAATGGGCAAATTTTGCATATTGGGGTTTGTGGAACTCAATCTGCCAGTGGCTGTAACAGCCTGATTAAACGTGGCATGAATCTTTTGCGTTTGGGGATTTATCAAGGGTGGAAGTGCATCTACATATGTAGATTTCAACTTGGTCAATCCTCTAAATTCTAAAACTAAAGGTACAACTGGGTGCTTATCTTCTATTTTTTTTAGAACCTCCTCCCCTGTTTGATACTGCTTTGTCTTTGTTCTTTTAGCCTTAACATCGGGCAAAAGTTTTTCAAAAAGAATATCACCCAACTGCTTGGGCGAAGCAATATTGAAATGCTCGCCAGAAAGCTCAAACACCTGATTTTCAATATCTTTAATCTGTTTTTCCAACTCTTTTGAAAAACTTAAAAGAGCCTCTTTATCGATGGAAACACCAGCTCTTTCCATATCATACAACACCTCAGCCAATGGCAATTCTACATTTTTATAGAGTTCATAAAGTCCATTTTTCTGAAGTTGATTACAAAGTTTTTCTTTGAGCTTTAAGTTCAGAATTGCATGTTCGCCAAGTCCATTTATAACATTTGTATGGCTGTTTTCCTGAAAATCTTTTATGTTTTGCGAATGTTTTTTTCCATTAAAAATTTCATCTAAATCAATTGGCTCATATTTCAAGTGTTGTTCACTTAGGCTTGAATATTGCAAACGCATTTCGGGGTGATTTAGGTAGTTTGCCAACATCATATCATGGCAATTTAGTGGAAAAGCTAAGTCTAAAGATTTAAAAAATGAAGCTTTATTTTTCAAATCATAGGTAGATTTTTCTGTGGGCAGCAAGATTATTTTCTCTATAAAAGGCAACAAGTTCTTATTGTTGATGGCAAAATAGAAAGCTTTATTTTCAGACACTGCAACCGAAAATCCGATGGGATAAATATCAATAATATTTTTCATTGGTCCGTCGATGGAGATACCCAACAGAGTGGCTTTTTCAATTTCTGCCATAGCATTTTCTGCCTCGGCGATGTTGTTTACTTCTATTATCTGAAAATCGGAATTTCTAAAGTTTTGGAATAAACTGGCTGATTGAAACGACTCATCATCATCTAAACTTGAAAATAAATTTGGAGTGCCATCGCCATCCGAAAATATCATTTCCGACTTCTTTCCGTCAGTTGTAGGCGGTGGTGTTAAACTAAAGTCAGTGAACACTCTTTTGGCGATAGTTCTAAATTCCAACTCATCAAAAACGGCTTTTAAATCTTGTAGATTCACATCTTTATACTTTAGCTCATCCTCTTTAAAATCCACTGGAACATCCAAAACTATGGTTGCAAGCATTTTTGAAAGCTTAGCTTGTTCGGCATTTTCTTCCACCCTTTGCCTTAATTTTTCACTTTTTATCTCACTTGTGTTTTCCAGCATATTTTCGATGGAGCCAAACTGCTCTATCAATTTTTGGGCTGTTTTTTCGCCCACACCTGGCACCCCGGGGATATTATCCACAGCGTCGCCCCAAAGTCCAAGAATGTCAATAAACTGTTCTGGCTCTTTTATACCATATTTTTGGCAAAAGTCGGCACTTTTTATAATTTGTGCTTTTTCGCCCATACGTGCGGGTCTATACATATGAATATTGTCGGACAGTAGTTGCCCAAAATCTTTATCACTGGTCATCATAAAGACCTCAAAGCCCTCTTTTTCGGCCTTTTTCGCCAATGTTCCAATAATGTCATCAGCTTCGAAGCCTTGCATTTCCAAAACAGGAATTCCAAAGGCATCAATAATACGTTTTATATATGGAATCATGGATAAAATTCCATCTGGGGTGGCTTCGCGATTTGCTTTATAATCTTCAAATTCCTCTTCGCGGAAGGTAGGTCCGTGGGAGTCGAAAACCACACCTATATGCGATGGTTTTTCATTTTTCAGAATATCGTAAAGCGTATTTGTAAAACCAAAAGCCGCCGAAGTATCCAAACCAGTAGTTGTAATTCGTGGCGACCTAATTAAAGCATAATAAGCTCTGTAAATCAGAGCCATAGCATCTAACAGAAATATTTTTTTCTTTTCCATATTTAATTATTTTTCTTTTGCCCATCCAAGCCACTGGGCATCATTTTCAGTTTTATGAGTTTTTATTAGTTCAAAAATTTCGTCAACATTATTTGCCACTGCAAAGGCAGAGAAATGAAAATCTCTAATAAATCCTTCTTGATGCATTTTTTTCAATTGCAGATACAAATTTTCATAAAATCCATTATCATTGAATAAAATTAGTGGTTTTTGGTGAAAGTCGAGCTGTGTCATTGTTAAAATTTCAAACATTTCATCAAAAGTTCCAAATCCGCCCGGAAAAACCACAAAATAGTCGGAAATATCGGCCATTATCTGTTTTCTTTCAGCCATATTTTCCACATATATCATTTCGCTAAGATTATTATGTGCAATTTCGTTGGAGGAGAAAAATTTTGGAAAGACACCAATAATTTCACCCTTGTTTTTCAGGGTTTCGTCAGCAAGTGTTCCCATCAATCCCACCGATGCACCTCCATAAACAATGGCATAATTATCCTCTACTGCCTTTTGTGCAAACTTTTTCATACTATCTTCAAACTGCCTGTTTATGGGCTTTGCCGAGCCACAAAAAACTGCTATTTTCTTATTTTTTCCTTGCATAATAATTCTTTTTTTGTTCTAATATCTATTTTTTCACTAATTTTGAACATTACAAAGATACTATTTTGATTAAACCAGAAACAGTTCAGCGAATAATTGACACTTCACAAATTGTGGAAGTGGTCTCCGATTTCGTCTCTTTGAAGAAAAGAGGTGCTAATTTTATTGGTTTATGTCCGTTTCATAACGAAAAAACTCCTTCGTTTCATGTTTCGGCTTCCAAGGGAATTTTTAAATGTTTTGGTTGCGGCAAAGGTGGCAATTCTGTAAGCTTTGTTATGGAACACGAGCACTACTCCTATGTGGAGGCTTTGAAATATTTGGCAAATAAATATAGCATCGAAGTTGAAGAGGTGGAGATGTCTGACGAGATGAAGGCTGAACTTTCGGAGCGAGAAACAAATTTTGCCATAAATCAATTTGCACAAAAATTTTTCACCAAAACTCTGTTTGAATCGGACGAGGGTAAACAGATTGCACTAACATATTTCAAAGAGCGTGAATTTAGCATCGACACTCTTAAAAAGTTTCAGGTGGGATTTAGCCCCTCATCGTGGGACGCTTTTATATTGGAAGCTACAAAAAATGGCTATACCAAAGAGCAGCTGGTTAAATCGGGTTTGGTAATTGAAAAAGAGGGCAGATATTATGATAGATTTCGCGAGAGGGTAATTTTTCCCATTCACAATATTTCGGGTAGAGTTTTGGGCTTTGGCGGTAGGATTTTGAGTTCGGAAAAATCGCAGGCAAAATATATTAATAGTCCCGAAAGTGATATTTACAATAAGAGTAAGATTTTATATGGAATTAATTTTGCGAAGAATCAAATTGTAAAGGAGGATAATTGCTTATTGGTGGAGGGCTACACCGATGTTCTCTCCATGAATCAGGCTGGCATTGAAAATGTGGTGGCATCGTCGGGGACATCGTTAACAACAGAGCAAATTAGGCTAATAAAAAAATTCACCAGCAACATCACCATTATTTATGATGGCGATCCAGCGGGTATAAAGGCATCTTTGCGGGGAATTGGACTGATTTTGAGTGAAGATATGAATGTGAAAGTTGTTCTACTTCCCGAACCCGAAGACCCCGATTCCTTTGTGAAGAAAAACAGAAGTTCGGAAGTCCAAAAATATTTCGAAGAGAATGCACAAAATTTTATTCTCTTCAAAACTAAACTTTTACTTTCGGAAACAGAAAACGACCCCATAAGAAAATCGCAAGTTATCTCGGAAATAATAGATGATATTGCCCTTATTCCAAATCAAATTACACGTGCAGTGTATGTGAAAGAGTGTAGTGCCCTTTTCGAAATTTCGGAAAACAGCTTAATTGGTCAATTGAATAAAATATTGACAAAAAAGTTCCGTAGTAGAGTTAAGAAACAAGGACAAGACACCAGCGGTATAGATGAGCTGATGCCCATTAAGGAAGAGGAGCAACAAAGCAGACTTGAGGTTGACTACTACAATCCGCAATATCAAGAAGGTGCCATAATTCATATACTTCTAAATTATGGAACAAAGAATTTTAAAATAAAAGATTTAGACGAAAATAATAACAAGCAGGAAGAAACATATCAAGTGGCAACATATATTATAAGCGATTTGACCAATGATGAAATTGATTTTACCAATGCACTCTATGCTGAAATGTTTTTGGAATATAAAAATAGATTTTTTGAAAATGATTCTAATATAGAACGCTTTTTTACTTCGCACGAAAATGAAGAAATTAGAAATAAAGCCATAGATTTTTTATCATTTCCATATGATATAAGCGATGAGTGGAAAAACAAACATAATATCGAAACTCCTGATATTAATGATGAGTCCACAAATATTCTTCAAGAGATGATTTTCAGTTCACTTCTAAAACTTAAACTTCGTAGAATTGAGATGCTTATGAAAGATATTGAAAACTCAATGAAGGAAGAGACTGATTATGAGGAGATTGTATTGATGATGCAAAAACACAAAAGTTTGGGAGATATTCGATTAGAGCTAACAAAGCATCTGAATATTATTGTAACGCATTAAAAATAGTTAGCTCAATTTGTCTTATAAGACACCCTAAATTTTGGTTATAAACCTACAAGGTCGGAAAGACCTTTATTCTTTTGATTCTAAACCTACAAGGTCGGAAAGACCTTGCAGGTTATTTCTATAAAACAAATATTCGAACCCTACGGGTTCTGAAAATGCTTAAAAACACAACAGTCAGCCGAACTGCCCGATTATTCTGCACATTTCGATTTCGCTCAATGGGCAGAATTAGCTTCCCTTTAGGATCGTTGAGTAGGTGCTTGAAACGCCCCTGATTTTACTTTTGCACACCAAATTTGTCTTAGTCTTCGATGCTCGCCCCCGATTTTATCGGGACTACTCAGACTGACAAATTGGTTTTAGTCGCCATCGCACAAGGGCAGAATTAATCTAAATATGTTTTCATTTCTTTAATTTGATCTCGCAGATATGCGGCAGCAATAAAATCTAATTCTTTTACAGCTTTATCCATCTCTTTTTGGAGTGTTTTTATCTCCTTTTGGATTTTATCCTTAGTGGCATATTTCCAGGTTTGTTCTTCGGCAGCTAAGCTTTCGGCAGATTTTATTTCGTAGTTTCTAACTTCTCTCTCTTTGTTTTCCACGGCATTGGTGAGGTGGGTTTTAATCTCTTTGCTAATGGTGGTGGGAGTGATATTATTTTCGATATTATATTTTATCTGTTTTTCACGTCTTCGCTGGGTTTCGTCCATGGTTTTTTGCATAGAATTGGTAATTTTATCGGCATAAAAAATCACTCTACCATTCAAATTTCGGGCTGCCCTACCGGCGGTTTGTGTTAGCGAACGCTCCGAGCGTAAAAAGCCCTCTTTGTCGGCATCTAAAATTGCCACCAGAGCCACTTCGGGCAAATCTAAGCCCTCACGAAGAAGATTTACACCCACAAGTACATCAATTTCACCGCCACGCAAATCGTTCAGAATCTCCACTCTGTCAAGCGTTTCCACATCTGAATGGATATACCTTGTTCTGATATTTAATCTCAGAAGATATTTCGACATCTCTTCTGCCAAGCGTTTGGTCAAAGTCGTTACCAAGACCCTAAAGCCTTCGCCTACAACTTTTTCTATCTCCTCCAAAAGGTCGTCAACTTGATTGTGGCAGGGTCTAATTTCTATAACTGGGTCTAAAAGCCCTGTGGGTCGCACCACTTGCTCAATCACAACACCTTCACTTTTTTCCAACTCATAGTCGGCAGGTGTGGCACTAACAAAGATAAATTGGTTTGTAAGCTCTTCAAATTCTTCAAACTTAAGGGGCCTATTATCTATGGCTGCTGGCAGTCTGAAGCCGTATTCTACAAGATTTAGCTTTCGCGACCTATCGCCACCATACATAGCTCTAATTTGGGGTATTGTAACATGACTTTCGTCGATTACGGTGATATAATCATCGGGGAAAAAATCTAAAAGGCAGAAGGGACGAGTGCCGGGGGCTCGACGGTCGAAATATCTGGAATAATTTTCTATTCCCGAGCAGTATCCCAACTCCTTAATCATCTCCACATCGTAGGTAACTCTATCTTCTATCCTTTTGGCTTCCAAGGGCTTACCAATCTCTTTAAAATAATCCACCCTCTCTTTTAGGTCTATTTGAATTTCGCGAACTGCCTGACTTACCATATCTTGCGATGTAACAAATATGCTTGTCGGATAAATTATAAGCTGTTCATTTCTTGAAATGGCATATCCATCGTTGGGATTAAAAGACTCAATGGACTCAATTTCATCGTCCCAAAAAATAATTCTGTAAGCCAAATCGGTGTATGCCGGATAGATGTCCACGGTGTCGCCTTTCACCCTAAAATTTCCGGGCTTGAAATCTGCTTCTGTCCTCGAATAGAGGCTATTTACCAAATCTTGCAAAAGTAAATTTCTTGAAACCTGCTGTCCAACACTAATTTTAATTACATTTTTTCTGAAGTCATCGGGGTTTCCAATTCCATAAATACATGAAACAGAAGAGACAACAATTACATCACGCCTCCCTGACAAAAGCTGAGTGGTTGTACTAAGACGAAGTTTTTCCAGTTCATCATTAATGGACAAATCTTTTTCGATATAGGTATTGGTTGAGGGTATAAAAGCCTCTGGCTGATAATAGTCGTAGTATGAGACAAAATATTCCACAGCATTTTCTGGAAAAAAGCTTTTAAACTCGCTATAAAGCTGTGCTGCCAGAGTTTTGTTATGGCTCATAACCAAAGTGGGTCTATTCAAATTGGCAATTACATTGGCAATAGTAAAAGTTTTTCCGGAGCCAGTTACCCCCAAAAGGGTTTGACTTTTGTCGCCACGCTTGATGCCCTCAGCGAGCTGTTTAATGGCTTGAGGCTGGTCGCCTGATGGAGAAAAATCTGATACTAATTTATATTTCAAAACTTTAGCTTTCTATTTTTATATATGTATAAATGGGGAAATGGTCGGAGACTTTCATTTTGTAATCGGTGGTGAAACCTCTACTTTTAAAGGATTTATCGTGCAAAATATAGTCAATTCTAAATGAGGGATAATTTCCATTGTAAGAATTTCCAATACCTCTGCCCGACTCCACAAAGGCATCTTTCAAGTTTTTTGAAACAAGCTGTGTGGCATAGGAACATGGAGTATCGTTGAAGTCGCCACAGGCAATAATTTTATATGGCGAAGTGTTCATATGTGCCTTTACCTGCTCTGCCTGTTTTGCCCTTTTTACAAAGGCATGTTTGAGCTTCCGGAGTAACATTTTTGTATCTTTTTTAAGCTCTTTTCCCGTAATTTCATTATCGGTAAACTTTGTGATATCGTTGGCAAAAACCAAATCTTCGCCACTAAGCTTTATGGATTGCAAATGCATATTATAAACCCTTACAGTGTCGCCATTGGGAACAACAACATCTGAAAAAATAGCAGAATTATTACTCTTTTGATTGAAATTCACCTTACCATTATTCACGATAGGAAATTTAGAAAAGGTGGCAATTCCATAATTGTGTTGCGATTGACTTATGGGAAAATATTCGTAATAATATTCCGTTTCTAATATTTTGACCAAAGAATCTTTTGTTGGAAAAATATTTTTGTCGTGGGTAAAATACTCCTGAAAACAGACAATATCGGGCTGTTCTTTTCTTAAATATCTAAAAACGCTATCTCTATTTGTGAAATTAAAAGTCCAATCTTTGTTATAGTTGTATAAATCAAAAAGTTGCACATTAAAGGACATAACTTTAATATAATCCTCGGATTTTTTGGGCAAACTTTTGCCAGCAAATTGATAAGTTTTTCCGATATATCCATATCCTAAAATAATGGCTACAACAGATATTAGAACAGATTTGGGATTTACGATTATCCAATAAAAAACAAATGCAATATTTACTAATAGAATAATGGGATAAGCCAGACCAAAATATGCCAACATCCACAATTTTTCGGGGCTAAATTTTGCCGACAAATAGGACAAGAGTAGCAATATTACGGCAAAAATATTTGCCAGCATAATAATGCGATTTATAAAATTAAGACTTTTACTCTTTTTAGCCATTAATTCTGATTTTTACTCGATCTGAAGAGAAGGTCTTTCTCCTCTTTTGTCAATTTTTCGTATCCAAATTTAGATATTTTATCCAAAATAGCATCAATCTCTTTTTGTCTTTCTGCCCTTCGGGCGTTATATTCTTGATCCGACATCTCCGAAACAGGCTTCACACGCTGTTTTTTGGCTTTAAATTTTCGTTTTTTAGGCTTTCTTTTTAAGTTTTTAAACTTATCTGTTATCTTAAAATCTCTGTTCAAGATAAAAAAGCTACCTGCTAAAAAGCCCCAAAAAGCACCGCCCAAATGGGCAATATGTCCACCCGAATTGCCCTTATTTATGCTTAAAATATCAATAACTATAAAGACAAGGGCTATCCATTTTATCTTAACATTTCCTATAAAAGCCAGGCGAATTTGATAGTTGGGAACAAAGGTGGCTACGGTGAAAAGTATGGCAAAAACAGATGCCGATGCCCCTATGGCTCTTGCTTGAGGTAAAATATCTTGAAAAACAGGGAAGGTATTAAAAGCTAAAACATAAAAAACACCCCCAAATATTCCACCTATAATATATATCCAAAAGAGCTGTTTTTCTCTTAGAAATTCAAGGAAAATTCTACCACTAAAATATAGCATAATCATATTGAAAAGTATGTGCAAAAATCCGCTGTGCGAAAATTGATAGGTTAGAAAAGTCCAAGGTTTTGATGCAATATTTGCATATGAGGCTGGCAACATCAGGGCTTCCACAAAGGGATTGTGTCTTATTTCTCCCAATTCTATATTGTAAAGAAAAAAGTACAGTTCGTTAAAAATACTTGAAATTAGGATTAAGAGATAGATAGCTAAATTTGCTAAAATCAATCTGGAAAGATTACTTTTCGACTGAAAAAACTTCTTAAATCTATCTTTAAGCGAAATATTTTGATAGGCTCTAAACATTTTTATTTAGTTAAAAAAATTATTCTTAGATTTTCTTCTCCACATTAAAATCAGCACAATTCCGAACAACATTCCACCCAGATGGGCAAAGTGTGCCACTCCGTCTTGCGTTCCTGTAAAGCCGAGATATAACTCCAAAGCACCGTAGAAAATCACAAACCATTTGGCTCTAATTGGTATGAAAAAGTACAGGTAAATCATCACATTAGGGAACATCATTCCAAAGGCTAAAAGGATTCCAAAAACTGCTCCCGAGGCTCCTACAACACTGGGCATATTTAGATAATATTCGCGATAATCGCTGATAAAAAGTGAAGCATTTTGCATAGCAAGACTATTATTTGGCGATATATTCAACTCTCCAACAGCTCTTTGGAAACTAAGGAATGCGTTATAAATTTCGGCATCATAATATGGGTCAACTTTAAAACGGTGCGTTGACAAAATCTCATTCAAGTTAGCCATATTGGGGTTGAACAAGAAAGTATCCAAAGTATTAATTAGTGGATTTATTTGAAAATAATATACTGCATAATGCACCAATCCGGCACCAATTCCAGTTACAAGGTAGTAAATCAGAAACCTTCGGGGTCCCCAGAAATTTTCAATGGTGGAACCAAACATCCAGAGGGCAAACATATTGAAAAATATATGTCCAAAATTGCCATGCATAAACATATAAGTAATTAGCTGATAGGGTCTAAAATGCTCAGAGCCGAAATATTTCAAGCTAAATATTTCATACAAATCAATATTGAAAGTATTGGGTAGGGTTACGGTTGCCAGAAAGAAAATGGCATTTATTATCAGCAAATTTTTCACTACTGGGGGCAACACTCTAAATCCACCCGGAGACAACATATTCATAGATTATCAATTAAAAAAATCAAACAATTCTTCTTTACTAATCATTTTATAGACAGTTTTTCCACTGGGCGACTGATGCGAAACCGAGCAAGCAAAAAGGTCGTTTACAAGAAACTCCATCTCTTCGGTGGTAAGTTTTCTGTTGGATTTTATTGCCAAATTTTTAGACATGGATTTTGCTATATTTACTTTTTTATCTTCCCTTGCAACCAACATATTACTTTTGAAAGAGTCTATCCATTTTTCTATCTCTTCGTTCAAATTTTCGGATAGAGAAAAATCTGTGGGTGTTCCGTTTATAATAAATGAATTGTGTCCTACGTCAGAGATGTCGAAGCCCAAATTATTCAGTTCATCCATTATCTCTCGCATTATTTCTGCGTCGGACGATTTTAGCTCAATGGTGGCAGGAAACAACATTTTTTGGCAATTCTGACTTCCATCTTCAATCTTCGACAAAATTTTCTCAAAGAGTATTCTTTCGTGTGCCGCAGCCTGATTTATAATCATTAATCCAGACTTTATTCTTGTAACAACAAAGCTGTTGTACATCTGTATAAACGCCCCTGAAAGCATCTCATCATCATCTTCAAAACTATCGGTTTGCTCAATTGTTTGTTGCTGCGAAACTGCGTCAGTTTCGTTGATGTAAAGTTTTTGCCAATGTTCAATATTGTTTCTATCCCTGCTGCTAATTTGTGGTTTTTCAAAGCCAGTTTTGGGTGCTGCTGTGGGATTAGAAAAGGGGTTATAATCGGGATTTATTTTAATTTCTGGTGGCTTAATTTCGCCTTGTGGCTTAGAGTCGAAGTTGAAAATGGGATCAATGTCGAAGTCTAAAGATGGGGTTAGGTAATTCTCTGCCAATGCTTTGCGGATTGTAGAGTGCAAAATTGCATAAATCACCCTTTCATCTTTAAATTTAATTTCTGTTTTTGTGGGATGCACATTCACATCAATATCACAAGGGTTCACCTGAAAGAACAGAAAATATGAGGGGTTATAGCCTTCGGGTATCAGCTCTTGGTATGCCCTAGCTATGGCATTGTGGATATATGGACTTCTGAAATATCTGTTATTTACAAAAAGATATTGATTATTTCTGGTTTTTTTGGCTGCCTGAGGCTTGCCCACAAAGCCCTGTATAGCAACAAAATCTGTATCTTGCTCAGCCCAAACAATATTCTCATTAAAAATTTTTCCCATTAGGGATACAATTCTACTTTTAAGCTTTTCTTTTCCTGTTTTATGCTCCAATTTGTCATTGTGATAGAGCGAGAAACTCACTTCGTGGTGGGCAAGAGCCACTCTATAAAATTCTTCGAGAATATGGCTCATCTCCACTGCATCAGATTTTAGGAAAGCTCTACGTGCAGGCACATTAAAAAACAGATTTTTCACCGCTACGGAAGTCCCTTTGGGGAACGAGCAAGGCGACTGGTCCACAATTCTGGAGCCCTCTATAATAATTTCTGTCCCTACACTATGGTCGTCGGTGGATGTTTTTAGCTCCACATGAGCTATGGCTGCAATTGACGCCAAAGCTTCGCCCCTGAAACCCATGGTTCTGATATTGAACAAATCGTCTGCTGTGCGTAGTTTTGATGTGGCATGACGTTCAAATGAGAGGCGAGCATCTGTTTCGCTCATACCCTTTCCGTTGTCAACAACTTGTATTAAAGTTTTTCCAGAGTCTTTGATAATGAGCTCAATTTCATCGGCACCAGAGTCAACAGCATTTTCAATCAATTCTTTGACAACAGATGCAGGTCGTTGAATAACCTCCCCTGCTGCAATTTGATTGGCAATATTATCGGGAAGTAGTTGAATTATATCCGACATTGAATTTAGACTTTAACGAAGAAGATTATGATTAAAAGAAGTAAAAGTACGATGAACATACGTAAAATGGTATTTTTTGAGATGCTGGTGTATTTTCGTTCTCTGCTCCATGTTCTACGAATTTTCTCCTGCAACTCCATCTCTTCGTACTCTTTAGGACTGATAATTTTCTTTTTATCATTCTCCTCTTCTGGACGATAATACACAGGTTTATAGTTTGATCTTTTGGGTTTAGGTTTATGTAAAAATGTAAAAATCATATCTCATAAATTATTTTACAAAGGTAATCATTTATAAGCAAAAAACTGTTTCACCTAGTTTCAAAACTTTGGATGCAGCACGAATGTTCATATAATAAATGTTAAAGAGTCGCAAAGCGATGCTTTACGACTCTTTATAAAATTCAAAAATTATATCAATTAAGCGTAAAGTTCTAAGAATACTTTTCTTAGTTTTTCGCTTTCTCTCATAATTTGCAAAGTAATTTCGGCATGACCTTTAGCATAACCATTACCAACTATCATATTCACATCGCTACCAACGCCTTCGGCACCTAGAGCAGCTTTGGTGAATGATGTAGCCATAGAGAAGAAATAAATTGTTCCCGATGGTTTTGTACACAAGATACTTGTCATTTCAGTATCAGGAATATTTACGTTGTTGATGCAAATATCGGCCATTTCGCCTTTAGTAAGTTCAGAAATCTTTTCCATAACAGCCACTGGTTGAGTAGCATTTGCTGGGAAAACATAGTCGCAAAGTTCAAGGTCTTGAAGACGTTTTGTACTTTTTTCGCTATGAGTAATTCCAATAACAGTACCTGTAACTCCGGCACGTTTTTTTGCTTCGTAGCAGCAAAGCATACCTGATTTTCCACCTGCACCGATAATTACAACTGTATCGCCAGGTTTAACCAATTTTGCTGTTTGTGCAGGAGCACCTGCAACGTCTAATGCTGATAATACCAATCCTTCTGGAAGATCATCTGGTATTTTAGCATAAATTCCACTTTCGAACAAAATTGCTTGTCCGTCTATGTCAACTTGGTCAATTTCGTCTCGAATTTCTTTAATTTTATCAATTCTAAGTGGCGTTAGAGATAGCGACACAAGTGTTGCAATTTTGTCGCCCTCTTTCAGGTCGATTTTTCCTTTTAGTGCATCTCCAATTTTTGCAACTTTACCCAAAAGCATTCCACCAGAACCTGTAACTGGATTACGGTGTTTGCCTTGTTTTGCAACAATATCGAACATTATTTCTTTAATTTTTTCGTGATCGCCACCTGCTTGTTCTTTTATTTGTGTAAAACTTGCCGAGTCAACGTTTAATGTTTGAACATCAATAAGGATTTCGTTGTCATAAATTTCATCCATATTATTGTCCAGCTTATTTGCTGGTTGAGGCAATACTCCCACTGGCTCTATTACTCTGTGCAAGCCATATTTATTTCCTACTTTTTGCATAAGATTAAGAAGTTATAATATTTTAATTTTATTTTAAGTTCAATATTTTTCTTGCTTCGGCTGGTGTGGCTATTTCTCTACCAAATTCTTTGGCTAGACGTACCACTTTTTCAACCAATTCTCCATTAGATTTTGCCAACACACCTTTCGAGATGTAAACATTATCTTCGAATCCAACTCTAACGTGACCACCATCGATAATGGCAGCAACAGCAAGAGGAAATTCGTATCTACCTACACCGGCAACAGTATAAGTAGCATCGCTAGGAATACTTCCACGAAGGAACATAAAATCTCTAAGTGTTCCATCGATACCGCCATTAACTCCCATTACAAAATCGAAGTGCATGGGGCTTTTAATAAATCCTTTTTTATGAAGGCGAAGAGCCATGTCTATCATACTTTTATCAAATACTTCAAGCTCAGGTTTAATGTTTCTTTCGATCATTCTTTCGCCAAAATATTTGATTGTATTTTCAGTATTCATAAATACTTCGTCGCCACCAAAATTTAGTGTTCCACAGTCTAAAGTAGCCATTTCGGGATTAAGTTCTGTAGGTTGAAGACGTTCATCGTCTGTCATTCCAACGGCACCACCAGTTGAAGGTTGGATTATAACATCTGGAATTTCTGCTTTAATAGCATCCATAATTTCTTTGAAACGACCTTTATCTTGTGTAGGAGTTCCATCATCCCAACGTACATGAAGGTGAATAATGCTAGCACCAGCATCGTAGGCCGATTTTGCTTCTCTAACACATTCTTCTACTGTGTATGGAACTGCAGGATTGTGTTCTTTAAGAACTTCAGCACCACAAATTGCAGCTGTAATGATTAATTTTTCCATTTTGTCTGTTATTTTAAAAGAACAACAGGATTTTCGTAAAGGAAAATCCTGTTGTAGAATTTATTAAATGTTATTTATAATATTTTTCGCGAAGATATTGTAGTGATTCTTCGATGGCGTTGATTGTGTAGTCAAGATCTTCTTTTGTATGACGTGCACAAATATAACCGTGGTGATATGGTTGCAAGAATACTTTTCTACGAATTAGTTGAGTGTAGAAATCAGTTCTTTTTGCTTTGTATGTACCATCTTCGTCTTTATCAAAAGTAATGAACATCATTGGAGGAATACCAGAAATGCGAGCACCAACATCGTATTTTTCAAGAAGCTTAGCAATTTCGCCATTGAAATATTCACCTTTTTCCCAAATTTGTTCTAGTATTTTGTCTCTTTGAAGAATTTCTATAGTTTTCAAAGATGCAATGTAACTCAAGCTATTGGGGAAGAATGTTGAAGAAACGAAAACATTTTTCTCAACTTCTTTCATAATTTCTGTTTTACCAGTAACACAACCGATAGGATATCCGTTGGCCATAGCTTTTCCGAAAACAGCCATATCTGGAGTTACACCGTAATATTTTTGAGCACCACCAATTGAAACTCTAAATCCAGTTCTAATTTCGTCAAAAATAAGAACAGCTTTATGTTTAGCAGCTAGTTCTTTAACTTTTTCAAGGAATCCAGGTTTTGGATCTTCCATAGGTAATGCCAATGGGTGACCATAAGGAGTAACGATAACAGCTGCTACCTCATCTTTGTTTTCTTCTAAAAGTTTTTCTAGACCTTCAGCATCATTGTATTCAAACTCAAGAACATCTTCCCAAAGTTTCTTAGGAATTCCACCTTTTACTTCCACGCACCAGTCGTGCCATCCGTGGTATCCGCAACGAATAATTTTAGTTTTTTGTGTGTATGAACGAGCTATACGAGTTGACAAAGTTGTAGCATCAGAGCCTGTTGTAACAAAAAAGCTCATTTCTGCACAAGGCACTATTTCTTTAAGCTTTTCAGCTAACATGTTTTGGTATTTTTGAGTCAACGAGAAGCAGAAACCTTTTTCTTGCATTTGAGCAATAACTGCGTTATCAATTTCTTCTTCGCGGTTTCCAATAATCATTGGACCATAAGCACATAGATAGTCGATATATTCGTTTCCATCAATATCAGTTACTCTACCGCCTTTACCATTGTCAAAATAGATTGGGTATTCGCCTTCAACGAAGTTGTATGGGCGACGGATTCCTGCCACTGCACCAGGGATAAGGGTTTTGGCATACTCAAACTCTTTCATTGAGTTTGTCAAATTTAATTTTGGAGCTTCTTTCATAATATAATAGTTTTAATTTTTCTTAGTTTTTAAGGATGAAGTCAACAAAAACCTTGGGAGTATGAACTAATTCCATGGGGATTTCTCCTGTTTTTTTCACTTCATTTACTTCGGCTATAACAACATCAGCAGCTGTTGCCATAATTGGATTGAAATTTTGTGTTGTACCTTCGTAAACCAAATTTCCTTCTTCGTCGGAGTAGCTAGCAGCAATAATTGCCACATCGGCTTTTAAAGGTTTTTCTAAAATATAATCTTTACCATCGATATTTATAATTTGTTTGCCTTCGGCAACAACAGTTCCAAGTCCAGTTTGTGTAAGAACACCTCCAAGACCTGCTCCTGCTGCTCTAACTCTCTCTGCCAATGTCCCTTGTGGATTAAACTCTACTTCTGTTTCTTTGGCATTCATTTGGTCGATAGTAATTGGATTTGTGCCAATGTGAGATGTAATAACTTTTTTCACTTTTTTATTTGCAATCAAAATTCCAACACCTTTATCTGGGAAACCAGAGTCGTTACAAATTACGGTAAGATCTTTAATATCAGATTTTGCTATTGCATCTATAATTTTGTGAGGAGAACCATTACCCAAAAAACCTCCCACCATAATTGTCATTCCGCTTTTTATTTTGCTGACAACTTCATCAATTTCAATTCTTTTTTTCATTGTAATTCTATTTTTTAGAAACAATTTTTTTCTTTCAGCAAAAATATAAATAAAGCTTGATTAAAACAACTAATTTACATTTTCTTTGAAATGTTTAGTAGTTTTTAGCAAAATACAAAAACAAACAAAACTTATCTTAATTGATTTCTAAAATATTAGTACGAGGGTTTTGAGCTTTGAGGTCTTTTCTTTTTTAACCATAAGCTTTCGCCTTCAACAATCTGATAACTGTCGTTCATACTATTTAGCGACATTAGTGATTTTTGCTTAATTCCTTGAAATTGTGCTATTTGATGTATAGTCTCACCTTTTGTCACTATATGAAAATCGACAGCACCTTTGGAGCGTTTTGATTCTATATAAACTATTTCACCAGGTTTCAGGGTTTCTGTTTTTGAAACATCATTGTATTTTCTGATATATTTTTCGTCGGAGAAAAATTCTTCTGCAATTTTCAAATAAGTGTCACCTTCTTTGGCAACAATGAAACGAGTGTGATTATTTATGTAAACATTTCTATCGTACATTACCGACACAGGTCGATAAACAATTCCAAGAATAACAAAGGCATCGCTTTCGCTTTCATGAGGTTTCACTACTGTGGGCGTAGTAACAGTTTCAGCTTTTTCTGTTTTAGGGATATTTTTGTCGTAATTATATAATTCGTACTCTTCAATTATTCTAACCAAAATTTTTGAATACTCTGGATTTGTGGCATAACCTGCATCTTGCAATCCTTTCGACCATGAGATGTAATCGTCGGAATCGTAATCAAACAAAAAGGCATATCTTTTATTCTTCAATAAAAACTGAGAGTGATCTTCGTATGACTCTTCCACAGAATTATATTTTCTAAAACAATCATTTTTATTATCATCATCTTTCAGATAAGTTTCACCATTCCACGCACCACCACATTTAATTCCAAAATGATTATTGGCATTTTGTGCCAATTCGCTGGTACCAGCCGCCGACTCTAATATTCCCTGAGCCAAGGTAACACTTGCCGGTATGCCATGTTCATTCATTTTTTTAATAGCAGCATTTTTATATTTGGTAATAAAAATTATTATATCAGATTTTGTATAACTTTGCGAGTAACTAACAAAAGATGTAAAAAAGAGTATAAGAAATATAATTTTACTTTTTTTCATATAAAGAGGTGCTTTTATAATTTTATACAAAACTATAAAAAAGAAAAAGATATAAAAAATAAAAAATATGGATTTTGAAATTATTAAACACTATTTCCCAAATATCAACACCGAGCAGGAGCAAAAATTTGAACAGCTTATGTCGTTATATGGAGATTGGAACGAAAAAATAAACGTTATTTCTCGTAAAGACATTGGAAATTTATATATAAACCATGTTTTGCACTCGTTGGCAATTGCAAAACTTATAAATTTTGCCGATGGCAGCGACATATTGGATATTGGTACTGGTGGCGGTTTTCCGGGCATTCCACTGGCAATTATGTTTCCCAATGTGCAGTTTCATCTAACCGATAGTATAGGTAAAAAAATTAGAGTTTGCACCGAAATTAGTAATGCCTTGAGCTTGACAAATGTGAAGGCAGAACAGATAAGAAGTGAGAACGTGAAAAACAAATATGATTTTATTGTTAGTCGTGCTGTTACCCAGCTGCCCGACTTTATGCCGTGGACAAAAGGGAAGTTGAAAAAGAAAAATATAAATCTTTTGCCCAACGGTGTTTTATATCTAAAAGGTGGCGATCTTGAAAATGAAATAAAACCACTTTCTCAAACTGTACACCAGTATAATATTAGCATTTGGTTTAAGGAAGAATTTTTTATTGAGAAAAAAGTTCTTCATATTTTTTGATTGAAACATAAAAGTTTTAAATTTGCCATTAAAACAAAACATTATTATTAAAAATAAACATTATGACTGAAACTATTAAACAGAGCTTAAGAGACAGCAAAACAGCAAGGTGGATTGCCTTAGGGCTTATTTCACTAACAATGTTCTTCGCATACTTTTTTGTTGACGTTGTTGCACCATTAAAAAACCTATTAGAACAAGAACCCTATTTATGGTCCAATGAAACATTTGGCATGCTTGGGGGTTCGGAATTTTTCCTCAATGTTTTTGCAGGTTTCTTAATTCTATCTGGTATTATTTTAGATAAAATGGGTATTAGGTTTACCCTAAGACTCTCTGGAGCGCTTATGCTTCTTGGGGGTACAATCAAGTGGTATGCACTAACAACAGGCTTTGCAACTTCCTCTATGGCGATATGGCTAAACTCTTTTATTCCATCAGTTCCAGCATCTGCCAAACTGGCATTTTTCGGATTTGCCATTTTTGGTGTTGGGATTGAAATGGCTGGTATTACCGTATCTAAAGCCATTGTAAAATGGTTTAAAGGTAAAGAACTTGCCTTGGCAATGGGGTTAGAGATGGCCATTGCCAGATTGGGTGTTTTTGCCGTTTTCCAACTGTCGCCAATATTTGCAAAAAACGGAGGCGTTTCCAACTCTCTATATTTTGGAGTACTATTCCTAATAGTAGGATTCTTAAGCTTCCTAATTTTCACATTTATGGACAGCAAACTAGATAAAGAAATTGACGAAGACGAAGAAGAGTCGCACGAAGAAGAATTTAAGGTTTCCGACCTTGGCAAAATCCTCACAAACCCTGGCTTCTTAGCCATTGCCGGACTATGTGTTCTTTTCTATTCGGCTATCTTCCCATTCCAAAAATTTGCCAGCGATATGCTTTCATCTAAATTGGAAATAGATTACATTATAGCTTCCAGATATGTTTCATTCTTCCCCATTGGGGCAATGATATTAACACCTTTTATTGGTGCATTCTTAGACTTTAAAGGAAAAGGTGCTACAATGATGATGTATGGGGCTATATTGCTGACTATTTCGCATCTAATTTTTGCCTTAGTTCCCAATGCAGCATTTACAACCTTTACAGCAATATTTACTATTGTTATCCTAGGAACTGCATTCTCATTGGTGCCAGCTTCAATGTGGCCTTCGCTACCAAAAATTGTTGAAGAGAGATATTTAGGTTCGGCATATGGACTAATATTTTACATACAAAACATCGGACTTCTACTTGTACCCATGCTTATAGGATACGCACTTTCAGCATCTAACCCTGGAGTAGCAGAGCAAATTAAAATGGGCGTTGAGGGTGTGAGATACAACTACACTGTGCCAGAATTAATTTTTGCAGGCTTTGGAGTAGCTGCAATTATCTTGAGTTTAGTGCTACGTTCCATCGACAAGAAAAAAGGATACGGTTTGGATTTACCAAACAAAAAATAGATTTTTTAATATTCATTTTGAGGGAGGGCGTTAAAAGCTCTCCCTTTATTATATAATATTGTATATTTAAAACCAAAAACAACACAAACCATGAAGAAAATATTTTTACACATAGCAGTCTTGGCATTGTCTGTGGCTTTTATATCCTGCGGCAGCAACGATAATAATTCTTTTTATGAAGAGTTTGACTCCGAAATCCAGAGCCATGATTATGCTCCTGAATTTGAAAAATCTGAGGATAAAGAAATGGACTCCGACGTGCAAGAGCGTCATATTATTAAAAACAGCAATACCAGAATGATGGTAGAAGATGTGGACAAAAGCGGCAGGGAGATAGATTTATTGTGCAAAAAACACAATGCCTTTATTAGCAATTCTGTAACAGAAAGCTTTACTTATGAGTATAGAAAAAATCTGAGCATAAGGGTTCCTGCCGAAAACTTTGAAACACTTATGGATGAAATTCTATTATTGGGAATACATATTAATATGTAGTACAATTTCAACATATGATGTAACAAAGGAGTACATCGACACCGAGGCTCGTTTGAAAAACAAAAAAGAACTTGAACAAAGATTTATTGATTTGCTCAAAAATAGAACTACAAATCTTTCCGATATTTTAGAGATTGAACGACAGCTAAATGACATTAGAACAGAAATTGAAGCCACTCAAAACTACCTAAATGCCCTAAAAGACCAAATTCAATATAGCACCATAGAACTTACTATATACCAAAACATTGAAAACAGCTCTTTTTCTAAAACAGAATCCTTTAAAGATGGAGTTGTGAAGTCATTAAATAATGGCTGGTGGCTCATAAAAGGAATTGTTTTATTGATAATAACGTTGTGGCCATTACTGATAATAGGGCTGATAATTGGGTTCATTGCCTACCTTAGGATAAAAAAGAATAAAGAAAAAAAGAAAAAGTATAAAAATGAGTATCAAGCAAATAGTTCTTCTGATAATTAGCCTATCTGTTTTGGGACTAAGTGCCCAAAAGGAGCGAAGCACAGTTTTTAAATCCAATAGCGAGGGTTATGCCATTTTCCGCATACCAGCAATAGTTTCCATTCCCAATGGCGACCTATTGGCTTTTTGCGAGGGTCGTGAAAACATTGACGATTTTGGCAATGTTGATATTGTGATGAAAAGAAGTAGCGACAGGGGTAAGACATGGAGTAAGCTCAAAGTCTTGGTTGATTATGGTCAACTGCAAGCGGGCAATTCGGCACCAGTTGTTGACCTCTTAGACCCCGAATATCCTCAAGGGAGAGTTTTTCTTTTTTACAATACTGGCAACAATCACGAATATGATGTGAGAATAAAAAACGGCTATCGAGAGGTTTGGTATATCACTTCCACCGACGGCGGGCACAGCTGGAGCGAGCCTACAAACATCACCACCATGGTTCATCGACCCAATTTTCCTTCGGCCAATCCAGAGTATAAGTTTGAGGAAGATTGGAGAACATATGCCAACACACCCGGACACGCCATGCAGTTTGCAGATGGCAAATATAAGGGCAGGCTATATGTGGCTGCAAATCACTCCCAAGGACCACCCATAGCACCATTTTCGGATTATTTTGCCATGGGTATTATTCAGATGACCATGGAAAAACTTTTCACATTAGCGAGTCTGTAAATGTAGTCAGTAGCAACGAATCCACCGCAGCACAGCTGAGCAACAACAGGCTTATGCTCAACAGCAGAAACCAAAATGGCGACATTAGGGCTCGAATTATTTCCATTAGTAGCGATGGGGGTCAAACTTGGGACACCACTTATTTTGACAACAGATTGATAGACCCCGTAAATCAGGGCAGTATGTTGAATGTTGACAATGGTGGCAAAAAGAAAATTATAGCATTTTGCAATGCGGCAAACAAAAATCAAAGAAATAATTTAACTCTTCGCATTAGCAAAGATGAGGAAAAAACATGGTTCAAAAACATTCTTATCGACAAGGGTGATAAGGACGACTACGCCTATACAGCATATTCCGACATTGTGAAAATGGGAAAAAGAGATATTGGAGTGCTTTACGAGTGGGACAACTACAACGAAATTGTTTTCAAGCTTATTAAGTGGTAGTTGAAAAAATATTTTGAACAAAGACTTGTTTATATTAAAATATTGACTATCTTTGCAGTCCGAAATAAAAACAGCATATTACAAAGTATAAAAGAAACAACATGTACTTAACTACTGAAATTAAAAAAGAGATCTTCAAAAAGTATTCAGGTTCAGAGACTAACACTGGTTCTCCAGAGAGTCAAATTGCATTATTCACATACAGAATTAAGCATTTAACTGAGCATTTGAAAACCAACAAGAAGGACAATTTTACACGCCGTTCATTAGTATTAATGGTTGGTCGTCGTAGAAGATTACTAGATTATGTTAAAGCTAAAGATATTGAAAGATATCGCGCTATTATTAAAGAGCTTGGACTTCGAAGATAAAAGAAAGACACTTTTAACACAAAAAGGCAATTTTAAAATTGCCTTTTTGTGTTATTCAATTTTAAATTATAAAACCCTATTAACACATGACAATACATCAACAAACATGTACACTTCCTGATGGCAGGGAGATTACCATCGAAACGGGCAAATTGGCAAAACAAGCCGATGGCTCGGTGGTTGTAAAAATGGGCAACACCATGCTTTTAGCCACAGTTTGTGCCAAAGCAGAGGCTGCAGAACACGTGGACTACATGCCACTACAAGTAGAATATCAAGAAAAATACGCAGCAACAGGTCGTTTCCCTGGTGGGTTTTTTAAAAGAGAAGCACGTCTTTCAGAATATGAAATTCTAATCTCAAGATTGGTGGACAGAGCATTACGTCCACTGTTTCCCGAAGATTTTCATGCCGACACTCAAGTATTGGTTTCTTTAATTTCTGGCGACAGCAACACTCTGCCCGACGCACTGGCTTGTCTTGCAGCATCAGCTGCATTGGCAGTTTCCGACATTCCATTTAATGGACCCGTAGCAGAAGTTAGAATTGCAAGAATTAATGGCAAATTCGTCATCAATCCACAAGTTGATGAACTGGAAAATGCCGATATGGACCTTGTTGTAGCTGCCACTATGGACAATATTATGATGGTTGAAGGTGAAATGAAAGAGGTGCAAGAGTCGGAAATGATTGAAGCACTTAGAATTGCACACGATGCCATAAAAGTTCTTTGTCAAGTACAATTAGACCTTGCAGCAAAGGTGGAAAAAGCACAAAACAAACGCGAATATTGTCACGAAACCAACGACGAAGACCTTAGAAATAGAATGTTTAGCGAGTTGAAAGAAAAAGTTTACGAAATTAGTAAAGCTCAACTTCCAAAACATCAACGCTCAGACGCTTGGAGTGAAATTTTCAAAAACTTCTTAGATACAATTCCAGAAGACGAACTTGATGCTAAAACTCCCATCGCAAAACGCTACTACGATCAATTGATGTATGAAGTGGTTCGTACAATGATTCTTGATGATAAAATCCGTTTAGATGGTCGCCAAACAAATGAAATTCGTCCCATTTGGTGCGAAACAAACTACCTTCCATCGGTACATGGCTCAGCCATATTTACAAGAGGCGAAACTCAATCGCTTACAACTTGTACATTGGGGTCAAAGCTTGACGAGCAAACCATTGATGGAGCTGTGATAGAAGGAACTAACAACTTTATTTTACATTACAACTTCCCTCCATTTTCCACCGGCGAGGTGAAACCCATTAGAGGTACAGCACGTCGCGAAATAGGACACGGAAACTTAGCACTAAGGGCACTTAAACCCGTTATACCAGGACCAGATGTTAATCCATACACAATTAGATTGGTATCTGATATTTTAGAATCCAACGGCTCATCATCCATGGCAACAGTTTGTGCCGGTACAATGGCATTGATGGACGCTGGCATAAAAATTACAAAGCCAGTATCGGGTATTGCAATGGGATTAATTAGCGATCCTAAAACAGGAAAATATGCCATCTTAAGCGACATTCTTGGTGATGAAGACCACCTTGGTGATATGGACTTTAAAGTAACTGGAACAGTTGACGGCATCACAGCTTGTCAGATGGATATTAAAGTTGACGGACTATCGCACGAAATTTTGGCAAATGCCCTAGAACAAGCACGACTTGGCAGACTTCATATCCTTGAAGAGATGAAAAAAACCATAGAGGTTCCACGTGATGATTATAAAGATTTTGTTCCAAGAATTATGAAAACTAGAATTCCTCGCGAATTTATTGGAGCAATAATTGGACCTGGTGGCAAAAATATTCAAGAACTTCAAAGAGAAACTGGAACTACAATTACAATAGAAGAAGTTGGCGATTTTGGCGAAATTGAAATTTTCTCCAACGACAAAGACTCACTAAACGTAGTTATGAAGAGAATAGAAGGCATTACTGCCGTTCCAGAAGTTGGCGAAGTTTATGAAGGAAAAGTGAAATCTATACAGCCATTTGGTGCTTTTGTGGAAATTTTGCCCGGAAAAGATGGACTACTACACATCTCGGAAATTAGCTGGCAAAGAGTTGAAAACGTTGAAGATATCTTGAAAGTTGGAGATGAAATAAAGGTAAAACTTATTGAAATCGACAGAAGAACCAACAAGCTAAGACTATCGCAAAAAGTTTTAACGCCCAGACCACCTAGACCCGAAAAAAAGCAAGACTAAAGTAGATTTAGTCCCTTCTTTAGGAACAAAGTGAAAACTTTGACACTCTTTTAACTAAAATGCATGAGAAATCTTGTAACATTATGGACTTCTCTGCGTTAAAGTTAGAGTTGAATAATTCATTATTTTTTTAATTGAACAAATTACATGAGACAACTCAAAATTACTAAACAGGTTACAAGTCGTGAAACGGCTTCCTTGGATAAATATTTGCAAGAAATTGGTAAAGTAGAGCTTATTACAGCCGAAGAAGAAGTTGAACTTGCAAAACGTATTAAAGCCGGTGATAGAGATGCCTTAGAAAAGCTTACAAAAGCAAACCTACGATTTGTAGTATCTGTTTCAAAACAATATCAAAATCAGGGACTTAGCCTACCCGACCTTATTAATGAGGGGAATTTAGGCTTAATAAAAGCAGCACAAAGATTTGACGAAACAAGAGGTTTTAAGTTTATTTCTTATGCCGTTTGGTGGATTCGTCAATCTATTTTGCAAGCTTTAGCAGAACAATCAAGAATTGTGAGGTTGCCTCTAAACAAAATTGGTTCCATAAACAAAATAAATAAAGCCTATGCTCAGTTGGAACAAGAATTTGAAAGAGAGCCTAACGCACAAGAAATTGCCGACCTATTGGATATTACAGAAGCTGAAGTGAAAGAATCGCTCCGAAATGCAGGTCGTCATGTTTCCATGGACGCTCCACTAATTCAAGATGAAGACAATACAATGTACGACGTGCTAAGAAGTGAAGACAGCGTTACACCAGAAACAGGACTTATGTACGAATCGTTACGCAAAGAGGTGGAAAGAGCAATATCAACACTTCCACAAAGAGAAGCTGAAATCATTAGATTCTACTTTGGTCTGGAAGGAAAACACCCCATGACCTTGGAGGAAATTGGCGAAAAATTCGATTTAACACGAGAAAGAGTTCGACAAATTAAAGAGAAAGCCATAAGACGACTGAAACACGTTTCGAGAAGCAAAATGCTGAAATCATATTTAGGATAATTCAAAATGCGACTTTTAAGAGTCGCATTTTTATTATATTTGCAAAAAAAAGATGAAACATCTGATTGCCCCTTCCCTACTTTCTGCCGATTTTGCTAATCTGCAAAACGATATAGAAATGGTAAACAACAGTCGAGCCGATTGGTTTCATGTGGATATAATGGATGGCGTTTTTGTGCCAAATATATCCATAGGATTTCCAGTGGTTGAAGTCATCAAAAGGCATGCTAAAAAGCCATTAGATGTACATTTGATGATTGTTGAACCAGAAAAATATGTGAAACAATTTGCACAAGCTGGTGCAGATATACTTACAGTTCACTACGAAGCCAGCACCCACCTACACAGAACATTACAACAAATTAAAGATGAAAACATGAAAGCTGGAGTGGTACTGAATCCACATTCAAATGTAATGCTTTTGGAAAACATCATAGAGTCCTGCGATTTGGTTTTATTAATGTCGGTTAATCCCGGCTTTGGTGGTCAAAAATTTATTGAAGAGACCTATTTCAAAATTGAAAAATTGAAATCTATGATTGAAAAACGCAAGCTGAAAACATTAATAGAAGTTGACGGTGGAGTAGGCTTGAATAATGCCAAAAAACTTATAGATGTTGGTGCCGATGTTTTAGTGGCTGGAAATGCAATTTTTAAATCAGAAAATCCCACAAAAACCATAGAAGATTTGAAAAATCTTTAGACTATAATATTATTCCGCTTGCGACTCTTTGTTGTGTTTAGTGGTAATATGCACACCCTTTTCCTCCATAAAATTAAGAAACTCAGCCAAACTACTTGGGTCAACATCTAACCAAAGATAAGCCCTATTGATTATAGTAATATCTTCAATCACCTCTTTTTCCCTAACAACAAGAACAAAGGTGCCTCCCATATCATATTTCCTAATTTCTTGAATATCTTTAAAAAGAATTTTTCGGCACAAACCCTTCTCTGTCTTTTTAAAAATACGATAAACTATGTACAAAAAATCGTCGTAAACATACACCACTCGCAAGGTAGAAGCAAACCATAAAAACCCTAAAGGAATTAAAATCAATGTCGTAAGAATTGGATTAAATAAAACATACGACAGAAAAGCAACAAATAGAAAAGCAAACAAAGGGAACAAAGACATTGTAAACCTATAAAACAGCTTAGGCTCCTTTGTTTCTTCTGTAATTGTTATTATTAACTTTTTCAATGATTTCTATTTGATGCAAATATATAGAATAAATAATACGCTTTTCAAGGTTTTATCTGAGTATGTGAATTGTGCCATAGATTGAGAATTGCTCTTCACCATTGAATATTTCTAAAACGTAGAAATATGTTCCATCGGGTGTGTTGGAGCCATCCCAACTATTATCATACTGATTTCGTTCGTAAACCTTTTCGCCCTTGGCATCAACCACCACCAAACGTGCTTTGGGAAATTTTTCAATATTTTCAAACACCAGAAAATCGTTTACACCGTCGCCATTGGGGGTGAAAACATTGGGACGCACAATTTGCTCCACATCTGGATAATGGGGTTTTTCAATAAACTCATCTTCTACAAAAACATCATCCTGACCCAAACTCTCTTCAACAAAATCTTCCTCCACGTAACTCTCTTTCTCTTCATCTGGAACAAAACTCGACTTGGCTTCGTTTTTGGGCTTAATTTTGTCAGAAAAACCCTTATCACTACTCTCTGACATAGCTGTGTTTACGGGCTTGACGGCAACTTCTTTTAGTTCCTCTTTTTTAAAAACTGCAGGCTCCTCAATCTTATTTTCTCTCTTTTCTGATATATTTTGCTCTTTAACAGAAGTTTCTTTGTTCTCAAACTCGGGCAATGTAGCTACATCATCCACCACAAGCTCTTCTTTTTCTGCAGGAATTTCTATTGTCTGTTTCTCACTATTTTCTATAATTTTTTCATCATTATTACTGTTGATTACAAAAAGTGTTGCTACTGTTCCCAGTGTGGCAACAGAGACAACTGCTGTGGTGATTTTGCCCACCGTGGAGCCAACAAACTGTTTAACAGCATTGGAACTTGCAGCTGCCGGTTGTGCAGGTGAAACAGGTGGCAGGTTGTTGGAAATGGTATTCCAGCAACGATCTGAGGGTTTCTCAGAATAGTTCCTTAGCGTCTCCACCAATTTATTTTCAAATGCTTCTTTCATCTTCTATTTTTGCAATCTACATTGTAACCACTGTCTCGCTTTAGCATATTGCGATTTTGAAGTACCCTCCGAAACCCCCAACTGCTGGGCTATTTCGGCATGAGAAAAACCTTCAACCGCAAACAGGTTAAAAACCATCCTATAACCATCTGGCATAGTTTCTACAAGTTTCATTATCTGCTTTGCTCCCATCATATCCACTGCTGTTTCTTGGTTTTGTTGTACATCATAACATTCGTCAATTTCTGCATGAAAGCGATGTTTTTTATTATTCCTATAATGAGTAATGGCAGTATTTATCATTATTCTTCTAATCCAACCTTCAAATGAGCCGTTACCATTATACATTGAGAGTTTTTCAAATACTGTGGTGAAGCCTTCAATCATCACATCCTCAGCATCTTCCAAAGAGTTTGTGTATCGCCTGCACACACCCATCATTTTATATGAAAACCTATCATAAAGCTCTCTTTGAGCCTCACGATTGTTTTTCAAACATTCAGAAATGAGTTTCTCTTCACTCAGCATTTTAATTACTCTATTTGTTAGACGCAGTTTTTTTCAAAATCGTTGCATCAAAAAATACATTATATATTATATTTTTTCAATAAATGTAATTTTTAAAATTTACGTCATAGTTTTATTATTCAAAGTTATCAAAAAATGTTTTATGTGCAAATTGATTTTTTATTGTAGGCTATAATTTTAACTTTCTAGTCCATATGAGACAAAATCTTTCCAATATTAACTACTATAAAACAAACATTTTCTGTTTTCCATCTGTTTAATTCTATATTGTTGAAAAAGTTTTTTAAATTCGCAAAAATTAAAACAATTGATATGCATTACGATTTAATAGTATTGGGCAGTGGTCCGGGAGGATACGTTGCCGCCATTAGAGCTTCGCAATTGGGTTTGAAAGTTGCTTGTGTTGAGCGTTCAGAACCCGGTGGAATATGTTTAAACTGGGGTTGTATTCCCACAAAAGCCCTATTGAAAAGTGCTCAAGTTTTCAATTATATGAAAAATGCCAACGACTATGGTGTGGCAGTAGAGGGCGAAATAAAAGCCGACTTATCTGCCATTGTGGCACGAAGTCGTGGAGTTTCAGAACAGATGAGCAAAGGGATTCAATATCTTTTGAACAAACATAAAGTGGATTTTATCCAAGGATTTGGCAAGCTGAAAGCTGACAAAAAAATGGATGTAACCGACTCGGAAGGTAATGTGCAAGAATATTCAGCCGACAATATAATCATTGCCACTGGGGCTCGCTCAAGGGAGTTGCCCAATCTTCCACAAGATGGCGAAAAAATCATTGGCTATCGCCGT
>JAAYKF010000088.1 GCA_012522535.1 Bacteroidales bacterium | reverse complement strand
TTTTGTGAAATTATTTTCTTTTTCAAATTTTTAATATGCGAGTAAATAAAGTCGAAAGAGTCGGCTAAGTCCATATTATCGCCCCAAATATGCTCAGCAATACTCTCTTTTGTTATAACTCTATTGGGGTTTAAAAATAGAAAAAGCAAGATTTCGTATTCGCTTTTGGTCAATTCTATTTCGATATTTTTTACTTTTACTTCTCTTTTATCAACATTTATAGATATATCACCAATTGTGATAATATTTTCACCTTTCAAAAAACGTCTTCTAATTAATGACTTTATTCTTACAATTAATTCTGCCATATCAAAAGGCTTGGTCAAATAATCGTCAGCTCCAAGTTCTATACCTTCAATTTTATTATTTAATGAGTTTCTTGCCGAAATTACTATAATGCCTGTAAGAGGATTTGTTTTTTTTAATTCTCTAATTATATCTAATCCAGAGCCATCTGGCAAATTTATATCAACAATAACAACATCATATTCGTACAAATTTATTTTTTGGGAGGCTAAATTATAATTATTAGCTTTTTCGCAAAAATAATTTTCTACATTTAAAGATGTGAATATTGCGTCATTTAAAGATTCATTATCCTCAATAATTAATATTTTCATTTAGTAAAAGTAATGTTTTATTATTACAATTGATAATATTTTTCTTGCAAAATTCTTATTGACGAAAAATGCAAGTTTTGCAAAGTTTCGTCAATAAGGAAGTTTTAGGCTTGTAATTTTCGGTAAAAATAGATGTGGAATTATTAAATCTGCACTAACTCTCTTTTTCATCCAATAACCAATCAATTACATTCATTTTTTGAATACCAGCTATGTTTGTGTTGTCAAAATCAAGAGTTAGAAGAAATTTGGGATAACTATCTTTTATGTGCATGAAAGCCGAAATTTCTCGCTTAAATGTCTTTTCGTCATTAACAGTATAAGCAACTTGGTAATATTCTCTTTGATTATTATGTTTTTGAACTATAAAGTCAATCTCCTTATCATCATTTTTACCTACATACACTTTTCCTCCACGTCTTAAAAGCTCAAAATAGACTACATTTTCGAGTTTGTGTCCTAAATCTGTTTCGTGTTTATTGGTTGCAGTAATATTTCTTAGTCCCAAGTCCACCACATAGTATTTTTCATTAGTTGTAAGTAGCTCTTTACCTTTTATATCATAACGATGAGCGGGGTACAGAATATAAGACTTTATAAGAAAATCCATATATTTAATAACGGTGTTGTGCGATATTTTCTTTTGCGAACTTTTACTTAGTTCATTTGCAATATTGGTCGGCGAAATATACGAACCCACACTATCAAAAATAAAGCTTATAATGCGGTGTAGATTATGAACATTACGCAATTTATATCGTTGTGCAATGTCTTTAATAACAACAGTATCATATATCGACTGGAGGTAGTCATTTACAAGACTTTTATTGTGCCGTGATAATGTAACTGCTTCTGGAAAACTACTGTTATTCATATATTCACGAAAAAGTCGGTCAGTATTCTTTTCTTCTTTATACGCCAAGGTATATTCCTTAAAAGAATAAGGATGTACGTTAATGGCAATATATCTGCCAGTGAGTAATGTAGCCAATTCACTACTTAGTAAATAAGCATTAGAACCCGTAACATAAATATCAAGATTTTTTTTAGTAAAAAGACTATTAATTAACCTCTCAAAATCATTAACCATCTGCACTTCATCAAGAAAAATGTAGTATTTCTCGTCAGGTTTTACAGTTTCTATAATTTCATCATACAGCTTAGTCCATTGGGTTAAATATAGATTTTCACGTTCTTCAAAATTGAGAAAAATGATATTTTGCTTAGATACACCATTAGAAATAAGTTCGTTTTTAAAAGCTTCTAAAAGGGTAGATTTTCCACAACGTCTTATACCTGTAATTACTTTTATTATGTTTTGATCTCTCAGCTGACGAAGCTTTTGGAGGTACAATTCTCTTGTTATCATTTGTGCTTATTTTTACAAAGATAATTCTTATTGACGAAAAATGCAAGTTTTGCAAAGTTTCGTCAATAAGGAAGTTTTGGACTTGTAATTTTCGGTGAAAATAGATGTGGAAATTTCTCTTTTTCGCTATTGGATTTATATACTTTTCCAATGTATATCAATCATCAATTCTTATAAAATTGCCATCTAAATCAAATTCCAATTGAATGCCATTATCTAATGTAAGTAATCTCCTGTTTTCTCTTTTCTAAATCCCATTCTGTAATAAAATTATATCAGGATAATTACTATTTACATATTGAAGTATTTTGGAAGGAATTACACTATTGGGCAAAGCCATAACTCCCTCTATTTCAATAACTTCCTTTTTTCTATTAAATTCAAGTTCGTATGCTCCTGTAAGCTTAACTTCGTATGTTAGTTTGCTGCCATCTACCTCTTTCTTAACTTGAATTATTGGATAATCAGGAAAATGAGTATTTGTGTAATTGGTAATTTCTGTAGGAATTTTGGCAGTAGTAAGAATTGTTTCTTTTTCACAACTGCTTAATATTAAAAGACTTACAAGTATAAAAAAATATTTTCTCATAAATTAAATTTTTAAACGAATATACATCTTTTTATTATAATAAGCCCAAACCCTAATTATTTTAGGTAATAGATATTTTCATTTTCTCCAATAAGCTTTTTGTGAGTCTGTTAGGTTCTGTTATAAGCTCTTTGTTCGTGTTATATTTTATTTTCTTTATCGACTGCAAGT
>JAAYKF010000087.1 GCA_012522535.1 Bacteroidales bacterium | reverse complement strand
TTTCTATCCAAATTAGTGCTTCATCAATTTTGTTTGCCTTAAAAAGCACCCAAGCGTATGTATCTTGTGAGTTGGCATTATTGGGCTCAATTCTCATCAATTTTTCGCACATGGAAATTGCCAAATCCAATTTTTCTTCTTGTAGAGATAGATAGTAGCTATAATTATTTAATACATATTTGGATCGGGGATTTATTTTCAATGCCTTATCAAAATTCTGGTATGATTTTGCATATTGCTTCTCCTTGTAGTACGACTCCGCCAAATAGACATAGATGCTTTCGGCGGTTTCGTTATCTTCTATAAGCAAACGCCGACCAAATTCAAGGCTCTCTATTGCCTCCGAATATCTTTGCAAATTGTATAGAGCCAAACCCTTTGAAAGGAAGAGAAATGGCTGACTTGGGAACAACTCAATGGCTTCGGAAGATGCCTCCAAAAGCTCCTTGTCTTTGTTATGATTGGATAGTAGCATTAAATATTGCTCCCAAATTATAAATTTACTTTTGTCGTATAAAAGCACCTTTGCAAAAGCCTCCTCGGCTTCCATATATCGGGCATCTCTAATTAAAAAATCTCCATAAATCGACCATGCTTTTGCCTCGTAGGGGTGAGTTTCCACCAAAATATTTGCCAGAGCATAAGCATCCGACAGAAGTGTATCGTAAAGTTCTGTTACTGTGTAGTATGAGAGCAGAACTTTTACCTTGGTATCTATATCCATTTTTGGATTGGCGAAAGCTATTTTTAAATTTCCATATGAATCGGTTTTATTGTCAGTCTTTTTATAGAAATTTGCCAAAGCCACATTTACGTATGGGTCTAAAGAGTCAATTTTGTATGCCCTGTCGTAATATATTTTTGCCTTGTGGTGCATCTCGTTGGTCATATACAAATCGCCAATCATAAGCGGAAATCTCACTTCACGGGGATAGAGTTCTGCCAATTTCTCGATCTCCATTGCACCCTTGTCCACATTATTATCCATTAGCCAAATTCTCTGTTTTGCCAATGCCAACTCTTCGCTGGGACCAATTTGTTTTTCTAATAAATCGTAGCCTTTTATTGCCTCTTCCCACTTACCTTGATATACATTGGCAAGCACAGTATTGTAGCAATATTCATGCTGATCGGGGTAGTCTTTAGCCAAATTTTGCCAAATTTTATTCGACTCTTTATAGTTGTGCATCTGGTCGTACAATTCACCTAATAGTTGCAAATACCACTGGTTGTTGGGTTCAAGTTTATTGGCAATTTTGGCACTATTTAGGGCTTCCACAATTTTATCTAACTCCTGATAAACAAGTGCCAATTGATAGTGTGCAACGCTACTGTTTTCATTTTCCGAAACAAAGTTTCTCAACAAACTTTCAGCTTCTTGAAAATTGCCCATATTTTTCTCTTTAACTGCGTCTATGAGCTGTGCCGAAGTTTTGTATTTGTTTTCGTCCAACAAAAACACCAAGGGTTTGGTTCTTGTTTTGGTATTTCGCTTTTGCGTACCACAAGCTGCCACCAACAATAGTGATAGTATAAGAGAGATATTTAAAATTCTAAATTTCATAAGATAAAATTATACTCCAGTGTGTCCAAATCCGCCGGCACTTCTTTCTGTTTCGCCAAGCTCATCCACTTGGTTCCACTGAACGATTTCGTGTTTAGCTACCAAAATTTGTGCAATTCGGTCGCCAGCATTTACTGTAAAATTATCATTTGAAAGGTTTACAAGTATAACTTTTACCTCTCCACGATAGTCGGCATCGATGGTTCCGGGTGCATTCAAAACTGTAATTCCACTTTTGGCAGCCAAGCCACTTCGGGGTCTAACTTGAGCTTCGTAGCCTGCTGGCAATTCTATGAAAATTCCAGTGTCAACCAAAACTCTTTCCAAAGGTTTTAAGACAATGGGTTCCGAAATATTTGCTCTCAAATCCATACCTGCCGACAGTTCAGTTTGATAGGCTGGCAAATCAAAACTTGATTTATTTATGATATTTACTTTAATCTTGTTCATTTTCATATTCGTTTTTAGAATTATCGTTCAAAAATATCAGTTTCAATGATTTTCGTTCTACAAAATATATTATTGTCAAATAGCCAATTAAAACTACTGAATTTAGGGCTAATTTTAGGCTCAAAGCTATATTTTGGTAAGTCAATGAGACCAAATATAGGAAGAGTGCCAAAAATAGATAGCCAAATATTTTTTGTAAATTATAATTTACATGATAATGTTTTTGTCCGAGAACGTATGAAGCCACCGACATAACAAAATAGCAAACCAAAGTTGTCCAAGCAGCTCCCACATATCCAACAAGGGGTATTAAAATAAAGTTCATTGCAAGGGTTATAACCACCCCCAAAATGGAGATATATGCCCCAAATTTTGTCTGTCCTGTAACTTTATACCACACCGAAAGATTGTAGAATATCCCCAAGAAAACATTTGCCAATAGCAGTATAGGAACTATGCCCAAGCCAACCCTATATGGCTCACTGACAAAATATTGCACAATATCTATATACATCATTATTGACAGAAAAATTATGGAACAAGTTACCACAAAATATGACATCACTGTGGCATAGGTCTCTTTGGCATCTTTCTCCTTTGCCTTGGAAAAGAAAAATGGCTCGGCGGCATATCTAAAGGCTTGTATAAAAATGGTTATCAATATGGATATTTTGTAGCAAGCACTATAAATCCCCACATTTGCCATACTCTCGGCTGGCGTACTAAGATGTTTAATTAAAATTCTGTCCATGGTTTCGTTTACAATGCCTGCCAAACCAAAAATCAGAAGTGGAAATGCATAAATGAACATCCCTTTCCAAAGGGCAAAATTAAATTTTAAATCACGGAATTTTATAACCGAAATCAGCAATAACAGCGTAATTGCACTTGAAAAAAGATTGGCTATAAAAATGTATCCTATCCCCATTGTGGGCGAATAGAACCACGAAACCAACACCGACAAACCCTCTTGACTATATAGCCATGGAGCCAACAATAGGAAGAATAAATTGAGGATAATATTTGTGAAAATTCCAGCTAATTTCACAAAAACAAATCTACCTGCCCTGTTTTGAGCCCTAAGTCGGGCAAAAGGTATTGTGCTGAGTACATCTAAGGCAATAATAAACGAAAACCAAAGTATATACTCCTGATTATTAGGATATTGCAATATTTGCGAAATGGGGTCTATAAACAAAAATACTGCCACCAAAAAGAGTGCTGTGGTGATGAAAAGTGATATAAAAGCCGAACCAAAAACAAGATTTTTCTCATCTCTCGACTCATTATATCTAAAAAAAGCTGTTTCCATTCCATAAACCAAAAGCACAATTAGCAAACTCACCCATGCATACATCTCGCCAACAACGCCATACTCGCTGGGATTGGTAAAGATATAGACATGAAGTGGTACCAAAAGATAGTTCAGAAGTCTGCCCACAATACTGGAAGCACCATAAACCACCGTTTGACCTGCCAACTGTTTTATAGAATTCATCTTCTTTATTTATTCCACAAAGTTAAATCAATTAATCAAATTAATAACAAAGTGAACAAAAAGCATTGTTATAAAAGTTTAAACCACATATAATTTCGAAAAACACACCAATAATATGATTTAATTTTTTCTTGATGAAATGACTATTTTATTTTGTAAATTTGTAGAATGAATTTGATGGATATTTTTGGATATAGCAGCGAACAAAAGTTCAAAGAGGATTTCTCAACGCAGGAGAAGTGTTTGATGTGGATTGCGGATAAGAAATGGGAAAATGGCTTTGTTTGTCGCAGCTGTGGGCACACAAATTTCTGCAAAGGTAGCCAGCCCTATTCTCGTCGTTGCACCAAGTGTAAGAAATCGGAGTCGGCAACCGCCAACACCCTTTTTCACAGATGCCGACTGCCACTTCCGCAAGCTTTTTCCATACTGCATCAAATTTGTGAAAACCCTGAAGCCTCAACGCGACAAATTGCCGACAAAACTGATGTGAGAGCTATGACATGTTGGTCGCTGAAGAACAAAATGCACGAAAAATATGATGAAGGTGGCATTGATGCCATTTTTGGTAGAAATTTAAAGTAATATAAATATGAAAAATAAACTATTTTTTAGCCTAATTATTTTTTCTTTCATTTTAATTCATTCTTGTAAGACTGTGAAAATAGATAAACCCACCGAAACTTATGTTCCGCCGGTGTATAAACCTGAAGTTTCCACCATTGCACTGCCCATAAATGTGAATATGACAGAGCTTGAAAAGTCTATAAACAAGCAGTTTTTTGGACTTATTTTTGAAGACCTAACAGATGAAAGCTTACAGCTAAAAGTGTGGAAAACTAAAGACTTCAGAGTTAGAGTTGAAAACAATCAAATAAAATATACTATCCCCGTTAGAGTTTGGTCGAAATTTGGCTGGAAGGTAAATAAGTTTGGCTTTACCATTTCCGACTATTACGAAGTTACAGGAGAGCTATCTATCTCGCTATCAACATCTTTGTCCATTTCACCCACTTGGGATTTAAGAACAACTACTCGCATAGAAAAACATTCGTGGACCAAACGACCAGTTTTGAGAGCCATGGGCATAAATATCCCCATCGGGCTAATCACCGATGCTGCCATTGCTGGCACAAGCAAAAAACTGAGTAGCGTATTTGACGAAAGCATCACCGAAATTGCCGATGTTAAAGGAATTATGACCGAAACTTGGGAAAGCTTCCAAGAGCCTATGTTGGTGAGCGAGGAGCACTCCACATGGGTTGCCATAAAACCAGTTGAAGCATCTTGCTCGCCACTAAAAACCGAAAATAACAATATGATGTTCACCGTGGGCGTGAAAGCCTTTATCGACTGCATTATTGGAGATAAACCAGCAAAAATTGATGTTCCAAAATTACCCAATTTGAAATTGGTAAAAAGTATAGACAAAGACTTTTTGGTTAATTATAATGTTGATGTTTCCAATAGCTTTATTCGCAAAACATTGAAAGAAGAACTTGTGGGCGAAAAATTTAGTCAGGGCAGAAGATATATCCTTATTAATGATATTGACTTTTTTGGACACGATGGCAAAATGATTTTCAAAATAAGCGTTGAAGGCTCACTAAAAGGCACTCTCTATTTTACAGGAAAACCAATCTATATTCCTGAAACAGAGACAGTTGAAATAGTGGAATCCAATTTTGAACTGAATACCAGAAATGTACTTCTAAAATCGGCAGACTGGCTGCTACACGGCACAATTTTGAGAAAACTTGAACCTCATCTAAAATTTTCTGTAAAGGAGTTTGTTGACCCCATGTTGGAAGATTTGAATAAAGAGCTTGAAAATTATGTCATCGAAGAGGGCATCATCATAAAAGGGAAAATAGACAATGTGGAAGTGGAAAATATTTTCATTATGCCACTTTCAGTTCAACTCAATGGCAAAGTAAAAGGCAATGCTGAATTACACATTGAGGGATTTTAATAGAGACTGAAAGCTCACACCTAAACCCTGACAATCAACAACTTTTGACAGAATAAACGCAAGTAGCGAACAAATATTTTTTGTTAATTCGTGTTACAAATTTGCTTTATTTGTTTTGAGAGCATATATTTGTAACACAATTTGTAACATTTATGGAAACAATACTTGCAAAAAACCTTAAAGATTTTAGGACAAAACTAGGCTTTACCCAAGCACAATTAGCCAAATATCTTGGCATAACCAGGGAAGAGGTTAGTTATTACGAGAACAACTCTCGTTCAGTTCCTTTGGATTTAATTCCTAAATACGCCAATTTATTTGGAGTAGATGAGTATGATTTGTACGAAAAAGATAGCTCTATAAACAAACTTAATCTTGCATTTGCCTTCAGAGCCAACGAAATTTCGTCTAACGACTTAGAGGTTATTGCTAACTTTAGAAAAATAGCCCTAAACTATCTTAAAATTAAAAATATTTTAGCTCAAAATGAATAATAATATTTTAGAAAAGAAAGCTGTTGAATTTCGAAATCTTGCTGGGCTAAGTGATTCTGACCCCATTAGATTTAAAAGTTTATTGACGAAGTTAAATATCATAACTATTTTTAGGGATTTATCTTCCGATTTTTCTGGTATGGCTTTGAAAATAAATGATGACAGATTTATTTTAATAAATTCCAACCACAGTCTTGGCAAACAACACTTTACAATATGCCATGAGCTATACCATTTGTATATCCAAGAGAATTTTTCATCTATGATGTGTAATACTGAAAAATTTGACAGCTCTACTAAAGAAGAATACAATGCCGACAGATTTGCCTCTATTTTATTGATGCCAGAATCTGCTGTTAAAGAGCTTATACCCGACAATGAACTCTCTAAAGACAAAATAAAATTAAAAACTATTTTAAAATTAGAACACTACTTCTCGTCTTCGCGTGCAGCCTTGCTATATAGGCTAAAATCATTGAACCTAATTTCATCTAAGTATTACGAGCAATATTGCAAAAACATTAAGTGGAGTGCCATTAAACATGGATATCCAATTGATTTATACGAAAGTGGTAATAAAGATTTGAGCATAGGAAATTACGGCGAACTCACAAGGGAACTTTATGATAGAGAATTAATTTCTGAAAGTCACTATTTTTCACTCCTATTTGACTTAGGAATGAATTTAGAATATCTAAACAAAATCACAGAATCTAATGACGAAGAATAAATTAAAAGATATTCTAATTGATGCAGATGTTGTTTCTCACTTCATAAGTGGAGGACAGATTTTAATTTTGAACAAAATTTTCCCAAATAAAATTTACATTCTTGACAAAGTTTATAATGAATTGGAACGATTTAGGTCAAGAAAAATTGAGGTCGATAATTTAATAAACTTTGGACTAATTACTAAAATACCATTTCCCACCCATAGACCAGAAATTATAAAAGAATATTTTTATATAAAGAACAAAATGTTTAAAGGCGATGGCGAAAGCGCCTGCCTTGCATATGTAAGATTTACAAATAACATTATCGGTAGTAGCAACTTAAGAGACATTAAAGAATACTGCCACAGGCATTCCATAGAACTTTTAACCACCATGGATTTTTTATGCGAAGCTCTACGAGAAAACATACTCAGTGTAGAGCAATGTAATGAATTTATTACACGTGTTTTAAGAGCAGGGAGCAAATTACCTGTAACAAAAATTACAGATTATAAGTGTGAATAAATACAAACAGAAATAGAGCAATTTTATATTACTCCGTTTTTTTTCTACCAATTTTACTTGATTTATACGTATCATATTGATGATATAAAACAGAATCTTTTTTGTACAAATCTCTATAAAAAAGAGTTTGCATTGTGGAGTCGTAAAAAGAGGTGTAATATTCCACTGAAAGGTGCACTCTTTGCTTAAAATTAAAAGCTTTTGTTGCGTACTTATTCTCTTCCATATAATTATAAATAGTATCTATCATTGCAACATTCTCTTTACCTTCAATTATCTCTTTAAACTTCTTTTGCGAAGCTTCCAAACCTCGTTTTTTGATACTCTCTGGTGGCAAGTGAATTACCCCTTCCTGAAACTCTAAGATTGTTTTCAAAAAACCAAAAGGATCGTGCAAACGCATGCAACCATGACTATACGAGCGATAATTGTTCAGAAACAATCTCTTGCTGGGAGTGTCGTGAAGATAGACGCTGTGGGAATTATTAAAATGAAACTTCACTAAACCTAATAAATTATGCCGCCCTGGCGATTGCACTAATTTGTATGGAAAATTACCCCTGTTTAATCTCGACCAGTTTACAGTGTTAGGGTCAACAAGAGTTCTGTCGGATTTCATAACCGAATAATGATTTTTATCAAGATATGATATGTTTCTTTTAATATTAGGCAAAGCCTCCATGGTGGCAATGCTATAAGGAATATTCCATTCGGGATATATAAAAAACTTTGATATTGTACTTGTCAACTCTGGTGTGTGATTTCTGACCGTACCCAATATCACTTTGTGGGTTTTGGCAAGTTCGCCCAACTCAGCCCAAAATAGTGTAAACGTGGGAATATTTATCATTATAAAATTTTCGTGTTCCTGCTCCACAGATTTAAGTTTTTCGGTTACAATTATTGCATTCTTTTTCAAAAATGAGAAAGGAATATTTAGGGCATCAACGGTAACAGAATCAAGTTTTCCTGAGGAATTTACGCCAAACATATATTGAAAGGTTTTTAGGGCTTTCGCAAATTCAACATCATTATCTTTTTTGTCGGCTTCTAAAAGTTGCCAGTCAACCAATCTGTTTTTGCACAACTCAACTGCTTTCAACGAATCTTCAATATCAATTACTTCATCCAATGGAGCTATATTTTGGTGTTTGGTAAAAAAATCGCCTATGGATTTCCTATAATTTTTGTAGTGCAAATAGTTGTGTTCCACCTCATCAACAAAATCACCATTTGGGTAATCTTCCAAAAAACTTCCAAGGAAATCTTTTCGTTCTAAATTAAAGCTATCAAGATTTTCGATGGGTCGTAACCAACCAATTTTTAGATGTTGATAAAAACTTAGGTATAAATTACTCAAAAGTATTTCCGATAAAAATTGAATTTTTGAATGCAGAATTTTGGGAGCATTGGGATAAAAAGCCAACAAATTTTTTAGAACTTCATTGTCGTAAAACTCGGGATCTAAGCCATAGCTGATGGCATTATTTGTATGTTCTATGAGCTCAAAAGCAAAGGGATGAATCTGCGCATCACCATTGAACCAAATTAAATTGTTATTATCGTTTCCATAAAGCGATGCCAAAGTCTTTTTATCTTCAATAAAAAGAGAATCATTTATGAGTTCCGAACTGAAATATAATTTAAGAATTGAATCGGCACTAAGGTTTACCCATTTTACGCCTTCATTTTTTTTGGTGCAAAAGCTGAACAATACAAGGAAGCAAATAAGGATAAAAGAGGCAAATTTTCTTTTCATTTTAAAATATTAATCCAATAAAGAAATAAGCAAGAATCATCAGTACAAAGACAATTTTTCCGAAAACTCCAGCAATAAATCCCAAGAAACTTCCAAAGGCTGCTTTTAGGGCTTTTCCTTCACTCTGTTTGTTGAGGATTTCGCCCACAAAGGCACCAATAAACGCACCGATGAATAGTCCCAATGGACCTAAAAACATACCAATAATCATACCAATTATTGCACCATTGGATCCCCACTTTGTTCCACCAGCTTTTTTTGTTCCATAAATTGGCACCCAATAATCAAGAATTGTAATTATGAGGGTAAAAACTCCCCAAAAGAGCATCATACCAGCAGAAAAGGGAGGTTTATTACTAAGTTGCATTAGCAAAAGTGCTCCATAGGCAATAAGTGGACCGGGAATAACGGGTAAAACACAACCTGCCAGACCTACAATCCACACTGCAAAAAAAATTATATACCAATACCACAACATTTTCACTCAAATTTTAAAGAAATATTAATATTATACATAAAAAGCGACAAAATTGTTGCAAAAATGAAGATTTATTTAGTTTGGAACATTTTTTTTTTTACTTTTGAGAAATAATAATATTCAATAAAAAAATAGTCATGAAAATTTTAGAAAATTTAAAGTACGCTAAAAATCACGAATGGATTAAAGTTGAAGGTGATACTGGAATTATTGGTATAACAGATTTTGCACAAAACGAACTTGGTGATATTGTATTTGTTGAAGTGGATACTGTTGATGAAGATTTAGAAATGGGTGAAACTGTTGGCATCATTGAGGCTGTTAAAACTGTTTCAGATATTTTTATGCCTGTTTCGGGTGAGGTAATTGAGTTTAACGAAGCTCTAGAAGACAATCCTGACCTCATTAACAAGGATGCATACGGCGAAGGTTGGATTGTTAAAATAAAAATTTCAGATCCTGCTGAGCTTGACGAGCTTATGGACGCTGAAGGATACAAAAACTATATTGGAGCATAACAATAAAAACTAAACTATTACGTTATAATATTAAATAGAAATATTTTTTATTAATTTGCCAATTAAAATTTATAGAAATGTTAGAGAAAAAAACAGAACGCGCTAATCTTGAAAACAAGAAGTCCATTTACTTTCAGTTTGGTCTGGTAGTGGCTATGGCTCTGGTTTTTCTTGGATTTGAATGGAAAAGCTACGAAAGAGTGATAGAGATTGAAGAGGTTGTTCAGACTGAGGTAATTGAGGAGATTGAAATCATTCAAACTGCAAGAAATGAACCACCTCCCCCACCACCTCCACAGGTTGTTACAACCCTTTTAAACATCGTTGACAATACCGTTGTTATTGACAACGACTGGGAAATTGACGCTGAAGCGGACGATGACTGGGAGTACGACTATGTTGAGATTGAGGAAGAGGAAGAGGTTGTAGAAGCAGAGATTTTTACCATTGTTGAGGAAAACCCCGATTTTCCCGGTGGTGAAGAGGCTAGAATGAAGTATCTTCAAGAGAACATTAAGTATCCTCAAATGGCACGTGAAAGTGGTATTCAAGGAACAGTTTATGCAACTTTTGTTGTAGAACCCGACGGAAGAATTACCAATGTTGGTATTCTGCGTGGAATTGGTGGCGGTTGCGACGAAGAAGCAATTCGCGTTATCAGAAACATGCCCAGATGGAAACCTGGAAAACAAAGAAGTAAAGCTGTTCGTGTACAGTTCAACATGCCCATCAGATTTGTTCTTGCTGGATAATCTCAACATTTAATACATTATAGCAGCCTGTTTTTTAAGCAGGCTGTTTTTATTTAATATGAGTAGATTAAAATCATTATTCACAAATACTCCATTGGTTTTGGCTCCAATGGAGGAAATAACAGATAGTGTGTTTCGCGAAATATGCAAAATGCACGGTGCCGATATTGTTGTAACTGAATTTATCTCCTCCGAAGCCCTAAGTCGCGATGTGGAGAAGTCGTTGAGCAAAATGAATTTTTCGGAGAACGAACGACCCTTGGGTATTCAAATTTTTGGAAGCAATGTTGATGCCATGGTGGAAGCTGCTCGTATGGCAGAGCGGGCAAATCCAGAATTTATTGATATAAATTGGGGCTGTCCTGTGAAGAAAGTAGTTTCAAAGGGTGCTGGTTCAGCCATTTTGAAGGATATTCCCAAAATGATTGAGATTACGAAAGCTGTGGTTGATGCTGTAAAAATTCCCGTTAGCGTCAAAACCCGATTGGGCTGGGAAGAGTCGCACAAACCCATAGTGGATGTCGCTCTACGACTTCAAGACATTGGCATTGAAGCACTTACCATTCATGGCAGAACTCGTTCGCAAATGTACTCCGGAAAAGCCGATTGGACCTTAATTGGTGAAGTAAAAAACCATCCACAAATAGATATACCCATTATTGGCAATGGCGATATTGTTGATGGCAAGAGTGCCAAAACATTTTTAGAACAAACCAATGTTGATGCACTGATGATTGGACGTGCTACTATGGGAAATCCATGGATTTTTAGACAAGTGAAGGCATATCTGAACAATGAAGAATTTTCATCACCCAAAATTGATGAGAGAGTTGAAATGTGTAAATATCATCTAAATAAATCCATTGAACTCAAAGGAGAGAGGAGGGCTATCTTAGAGATGAGACGACATTATAGTCCATATTTCAGAGGACTTTATAATTTCAAACCATATAAAATAGCATTGATGGAAGCCATCGAGAAAGATGAAGTCTTTAAAATCTTTGATGATATTTTGCTAAACTACAGTGATTGAAAAAGCCTAACCTCCCCCTTATCATCACAATTATCCAATATCTGACCTATAGTTTTATTGAGTTTGGGATGCACAAAATCGGGAAGTAAATAATTTAGCGGCAAGAGAGTAAATCTTCTTTTGTGAAGTCGTGGATGGGGAATGACTAAATTTTCACTTTCCAATATTATTTCGTTGTAAAACAGAATATCCAAGTCAATGGTTCTTGACTCATATCTTTCGCTATCGGTTCTACGTCTGCCCAAGCTGTTTTCTATGGAGAGTAATTTTGATAACACATTCTCTGCCTCCAATTCTGTTTCTACAATCAGAACTCCATTTATAAACCAAGTTTCATCGTCAAAGCCCCATGGCTCAGACTCGTAGAGTGGTGAAATATTTGTGATTTTGCCAATTTCGGCTTCAATTTGTTGTATTGCTTTTTTCACATAGTGCAACCTATCCCCACTATTGGAGCCAAAAAGTACAACAACTGATGGCATATTTTAATACAAGAGTTCGTATAGTTTTACAATTATCCCAGCACTGCCAGAAAACTGATGAAGTCTTTCGTTGGCATATTTCTTATTTTTCGCAAAGTGGTAATCTGTTCCGAATGTAAATCCAAAACGGTCTGTTACCATAAGGTTGGCACGTAGTCCGAGGTGAAAAACAACGCTATTGTATTTCTCTCTAACTACGTCTATTGTAGATGTTTGGTCGGCTTCGCCAAAATGTAAATATGGATAAAAATCGTCGTACTGAATAGTTCCTTGCGGAGTTAACAACCTTTGGAATCCAGCCCCACCAAGTCCCATAAATGAGAACCACCATGTGGGCATTGCCACGAAATAGGCGTTGGCGGTATAATTTTCAACTATATAATAATCCACATCTGCTGTGGTGAGATTATATGTGTGTCGCGGGGTGTTTATTCTTTGGTCGGCAAAGGTATTTTCTAAGGGTTTAAAATAGGAATGACTTGCCTGTAAACCTGTTCCAAAGAGGTAGTTATAAAAAAACGCACCTTCTAACTTGCCATGATATCCGGGAAATTGGGCATCGTTGAAACTAATTGTTCCGGCACCTCCTGAAACACTAACAAAGTGTGGGTGAATTTCATAAAACTGTGCTTTAGTAACAACTTGTGTTAGTAGTAAAGCAAAACTTAAAAGGATAATTTTTTTCATACTATTAAAATTATATTAGGCGAATTTATGAAATAAATTTTAACTATCAAACAATTTGAACGAAAAAACCGATAAAAATGTTTCATTTTTACTTAAAAGTACAAACTTCGTCCATTTTTACATCATGTTTGTCTGCTGGAACTTTTTCTACAATTTGAAAGTCGAAGCAAACAGCCAATTTATAAGCTTGTGTTTGCACTAAAAAATTATCATAATATGCTTTCCCCCTACCCATTCTGTTCATCTCCATATCAAAAGCCATTCCAGGAACTATTACCACATCAATGCTTGAATAATCTTCTACCAGTTCTCCTGTGGGTTCTAAAATTCCATAGGCGATGCCTTCTTGCAGAGAATCAAGTCCATCAAATTTTCGGATAACTAAATGGTCGCGGGTAACAATTGGCAAAAGAATAGTTTTTTCTTTGTGTAGTTCCAAAATACTTTCGGTTAAATCCACCTCATCGGGCATTGCCCAATATGCCATTATTGTTTTTGCATTTTTAATTTTAGAATGCTTTAATATTTGAGAATTTACAAATTTATCTTGCACCTCTTTTTCCTCATTTGTAAAAAGTGCTTTTTGCCTATATATCTCCTTTCGCAGAAGTTTTTTCTGCTCAATTATTGCCTTGTCTATCATATTCTAAAATTTTATTTGCTATAAAAACTGCAGCTTTTCCATCACCGAATATATCGGGGAAAACCAAATTATCGGATTGCAAAAGCCTCTCAAATTGGGATATTATCAAATCTTTGTTGGCATCAACAATGGAGGCTGATTTTGCTTCAACAAGCTCTACCCACTCGGTTTCGGAACGAAGAATTAGCAAGGGTTTTTTGAAAAAACAGGCCTCTTTTTGCACACCTCCAGAATCGGTGGCTATAAGTTTTGAGTGTTTTTCTAGGAGTGTCATTTCAAGAAATGATACTGGACCAGAAATTATAATATTTTTATTTTTTACAACATCTTCATATAGGCTTTTGCCCAATGATTTTTCCAAGTTTTTGGACGTTCGTGGGTGAAGTGGAAGAAATATTTTCTGATTTTTTTCCTTGGCTAAAAAACTGAGTGCTTGGAAAATCGACTGCATTCTTGACGGATTATCGGTATTATAGTCGCGGTGTATGGTGCAGAGTGTGAAATTATTTTTTTCCAATGAGTGTTTTTCTAAGATTTCGGACTTGCCTTCCGCCAGTTGCGAAAAAAAGAGTGTGTTGTCGTACATCACATCACCACAATGATATATTGCTGGATTGTCCATGGAGAACGGAGCTTTGTTATTCAAGCTAAACCCCTCATTTTCAAGATTTTGAACTCCATTATGCGTGGGAGAAAAGAGCAATGTAGAAACATGGTCTGTGGCTATTCTGTTAATCTCTTCGGGCATATTTTTATTAAACGATCTGAGACCAGCTTCTATATGTGCCACCGCAATGCCCATTTTTGCAGCGGTGAGCGATGCTGCTATGGTAGAATTGGTATCGCCATACACCACAAGTACTTTAGGTTTTTCGTCTAAAAGAATTTTTTCTAATTGCAAAATTATATTTGCCGTTTGCGAAGCATGCGACTGCGAGCCTACCCCTAAATTATATTTAGGTTTGGGAATGGAAAGTTCTTGAAAAAATTGTTCCGACATATTTTCGTCGTAATGCTGACCTGTATGTACTATTATCTCCTCAATTTCACTACTAAAATTCTCTTTTATGGCTCTGCTAAGTGCTGCCGCTTTTATTATCTGTGGACGGGCTCCAACTATTGTAATTATTTTAAGCATATTAAATTCTCCCTTCATCGGCGTAGCTATAATAGGAGTCTGCAGCTACTATTACATGATCTATTACATTGATGTCCAGCATTTTGCCCGACTCTACTAACTTTTTTGTTAAACTATCGTCAGCTCCACTGGGTTTTGTATTTCCCGACGGATGGTTGTGGCACAAAATTATTGCCGAAGCTCGCCTCTCCAAAGCCTCAACAAAAACCACCTTAGGATCTACAACTGTTGCCGCCATTCCACCCTTACTAACAAGTGCATCTCCTATGATTTTATGGGCTCTATCCAAAAGTATGATACTAAACTCTTCAACTAATATATTGCTTTTATAGGAAAAATATTTGTAAACATCTTTGCTGGATTTTATGGTACTTCTTTCCATAATCTCCTCACGTTGAAGGCGATACCCCAGTTCGAGAGCTGCAATAATGCTAATGGCTTTTGCTTCGCCAATACCGCGATATTTGTTTATCAAGGAGTTGACACTCTTTCTTGCCAGTTCATCAAGATTGTTATTGTTGTCTTTTAAGATTCTTTGAGCTAATTCAACAGCATTTTCTTGATAGTTTCCCGAGCCTATTAAAACTGCTATCAACTCGGCATCGGTGAGCCCTTTTTGACCCTTCATCAAAAATTTTTCTCTGGGTCGGTCGTCTATACTCAACTCTTTTATGATGAATTTTGGCTTCTCTTCCATAGCTATTGCATTTTTCTTCTTTTGATGAAATATGGCATCAGGATTTGATGAAATCCTTGATTTATATCGGCATCAATAAAATCAATTTGATATTGTCCACACTTAAGTTCCAACTCTTCTCTATATTCGTTTATAGCTTTTTTGTATGCAGTCTTAACCTCGTTGGGGTGCAGCTTTATGACCTCTTCGCTCTCCATATCCATAAATTTATATGGTCGGTTGCTAAAGTCAAAATCAATTTCATGTTTTTTGTCAAGTACGTTGAAAAGTATAACTTCGTGTTTGTTATGTTTTAGGTGTCCCAAAGCGTTGTATAAATCTTCTTTTTTAGAAAAATCGTCGAACATATCACTAAAAATCACCACTAAGGAGCGGCGTTGTATTCTTTCAGCAACTTCGTGAAGTGCATCTATGGCAGATGTCGCCTCTTTGGCTTTAAATTCTTTATTTAGCAATTTGTCCAATTCGCTAAAAACAAATCTCTGGTGAATATCAGACGAGCGAGCCTGCGTGTGTATGTTTACTTTTTCGTCGAAAAGGCTTAACCCGAAGGCATCTCTCTGATTTTTAAGTAATTGAATAATTGCAGCTGCTGCATAAACAGAAAAAATCAGCTTATTGGGGTTTTCGAAATCGTGATTTCCCTTGGCAGGATAAAGCATGGAAGACGATGTATCGATTATAATTCGGCATCTGAGGTTTGTTTCCTCTTCGTATCTTTTCACAAAAAGTTTGTCGCTTCGTGCATACAATTTCCAGTCTATAAATCTTGTAGATTCGCCGGGGTTGTACAATCTATGTTCGGCAAACTCAACCGAAAAACCATGAAATGGGCTTTTGTGCATTCCTGTAATAAAGCCTTCTACCAGTTGTTTGCTAATTATTTCCAACTGGCTATATCTTCTTAGGTTGTTTATGTTTATGGATTTGGACACTTAATTTTATTTTATGCGAAGATATAAAAAAAGTGGCAAATGTTTATAGCAAATGCCACTTTAAATATTTTTTCAATCTACTATTCTATTGTAATTACAAATGGTAGTCGTGCCTGTATTCCTTTTTGCTTGTATAGGTGTTGCGACACTTCGTAGAACTCATACAGTTGTCCGAACTCACTTTTGAGTATTTCTATTTGTGTTTGTGACATATCTTCAAGGATTTGCTCTACAAAATCTTTTTGCACAGGTCTGAAAGTTAGTCTATAATCTTCAATTTCGGCCAAATTTGCAGCTTTTGCAATGGCATCATCTATTCCACCAAGCTCATCTACAAGTTTTAGGTTCTTGGCATCTATTCCACTCCAAACACGTCCTTGCCCAATACTATCAACATACTCCTTTGTAAGACCTCTTCCGTTGGCAACGTGGGTAATAAATGTGTCGTAAATTCTTTCTATGCTTTTAAGGATGGTGCTATATTCATATTCTGTCATAGGACGATTGATGCTCATATAGTCGGAGTTTTGGTTGGTTTTAACTTGGTCAACTGTAACTCCCAATTTATTGTTTAGCAATTTTTCAATATTTGGTATCATTCCAAAAACACCTATTGAGCCGGTGAGTGTGTTTGGTTGTGCATAGATATAATTTGCATGGCACGAAATATAATATCCACCTGATGCTGCAAGGCTTCCCATGGAAACCACAACTGGTTTCACCTCTTTTGCGAGCATTAGTTCTCTTAATATCACTTCAGAAGCTAAAGCACTTCCGCCGGGTGAGTTTACTCTTAGAACTATGGCTTTAATATTTTCGTCTAAGCGTGCTTTTCTAATTTCTTTAGATGTTCCTTCTGATCCTATGGATTTGTCACTGCCTTCGCCACCTGTGATTTCTCCAACAGCATAGATTACTGCTATCTTATCTTTTATTTTTGTCTTAGCAGTTTTGCTATTGTCTGACGACAAATATTTTTCGAGGCTTATAAAATTAATATCATCAACAGATTTTGCTTCTACTTTTTCTTTAAAAACATCCAGAAGTTGATCTTTATAAATCAAATCATCAACAAAATTCATATCGAGGGCATCTTGAGGAAATTGCAATAGCAAACTGTCGGCTACTTCGTTGATTCTATTTTCAGATATTTTTCTACTTTTGGAGATTTTGCTAACCATATCATTCCAAATGGAGCCGACATAAGTCATTGTTTGTTCTCTATTTTCGGCACTCATTTTGTCTAAGGTATATGGTTCAATGGCACTTTTGAATTTTCCGTGACGAATTATTTGTGCCTCCACATCTAATTTTGACAATGTTCCTTTGAAGAACATAACACTTGCTCCAAGTCCTTTAAGGTTGATTGCTCCCTCGTTGTTCAAATAAATTTGGTCGGCAGCAGTGGCAAGGTAGTATGCTCCTTGAGTATATCCTTCGCTGTAGCTTATAACAAATTTTCCAGATTTTTTAAACTCAATAATAGCATTTCTAATTTCTTCAATATCGCTTATTCCAGCCTGAATACCACTGATATTCAAGTATATACCTTTTATTTTTTTATCGTTGGCAGCAGATTTAATTGCTGTAACAATATCATAAAGTCCGAGGCTTTTTTTGGACTTCATACTTGTAACATCTAAATTGTCGAAGGGGTTTTTGCTACTTCTTTCACTGATTTCTCTATTTAATTTAATTTCGAGGATGGAGTTTTCTTTTACGATAATTTTTTTCTCACTTGAGGATGATAACATGGAGACTATCATTATTAGGAAAATCACGAAAAGTAATATTCCTGACAGTACGAAGCCTGCCATAGAGGCAAACATGAATTTAAAAAATTGTTTCATTTCTTTATTATTTTGGTTATTTTAAAATATTTGTTTAGGCATATTTATCTATTAAAATAGCTTTCAATTTTTCCATTCCGCCCACGGCTTTATCTTGCACTATGGTAAGATTTGACACTCCACTAATTTGCTCGGCTCTTGGGTCAACATAAAAGAATGGTATTCGGGCAGGCGAATAGTGTATTAGCCCAGCAGCTGGATATACCTGCAAAGATGTTCCAACCACCAGCACCAAATCTGCCGTTTGCATTATTCTTGCTGCATTTTCTATTTCGGGTACTGCCTCTCCAAACCACACAATATGAGGTCGAAGTTGCCCTCCCTTGGGCGATTTATCGCCCATCTTTATCTTTTTATATCCAATATCCAGAACCTCGTATTGGTCATCTACACTTCTAACTTTTGTTAGTTCTCCGTGCAGATGCAAAATGGAAGTAGAACCTGCTCTTTCGTGCAAATCGTCCACGTTTTGGGTTATTATTTTCACATTGAAATATTTTTCCAATTCGTGGAGAATAATATGTGCCCTATTGGGCTGCACGCTTTCAAGTTCTACTCTTCGGTGGTTGTAGAAATCTTGTACTAATGCGGGATTATTAAGCCATGCGTCGTAGGTGGCAACATCTTCAACTCTGTAGTTGTTCCACAATCCATCGTGATCGCGAAAAGTTTTAACTCCACTCTCTGCACTAATTCCTGCTCCTGTTAAAACAATAAGGTTTTTCATTTTAATGGTCTCTATGCATTATTAAATCTGTAATTCTAAGCAATTCGGTTTTATCTTCGCAAGGAATTTGCTCCAATATTTCCATTGCTTTTTTATAATATTCGTCCATAAGTTCTTCTGTTATGGCTTTAATATTATATTTTTCGAAGAGTGCCTTTATGGCTTGGAGTTTTTCACTTTCGTCAAATTCTTTTCCAGAGAAATAGTCTTTGAGCTTGTTGGCATCTTCTTCGGAGGCTATTTCTATACACTTCAAATAAATATATGTCTTTTTATTTTCTCGAATATCGCCACCGGGTGTTTTTCCAAACTTTTCTTCGTTTCCATAAACGTCCAACAAATCGTCCATAAGCTGAAAAGCCAAGCCTATATTTTCGCCATAATCATATATCATATCTTGATATTTTTTATCGGCATAGGCTGATATGGCTCCTGCTTTGAGGCAGGCTCCAATTAGGATTGCTGTTTTTAGACGAATCATTTCGATATATTCATCAATGCTAACATTGTCTTGCGTTTCGAAATTTATATCCATTTGCTGCCCCTCGCACACTCCCACGGCTGTTTCGTTGAGGAGGTGAATCAACTCAATTATATTATCATTTTCGTAAGCCAAAAGTTTTTCATAAGCCAATGCAAATAGCGCGTCTCCAGAGAGTATAGCTATATTGGCATTCCATTTTTTATATACCGTCTCTAGCCCCCTTCTGATGGGTGCTCTGTCCATTATATCGTCGTGGATGAGTGTGAAGTTGTGAAACATCTCCATTGAAACTGCCGGTGTTACACTTTTTATAACGTCGCCACCAAACATATCGCAGGCAACTAAGCTAAGTATGGGACGCAATCTTTTTCCGCCTTGCGACATAATGTATTCTATGGGCTCGTATAGCTCTGCTGGGGTTCCTTTAAAGCTAAGTTTGTCTATTTCATTAGAAACGAGTTCGATTAGTTCTTCTATTTTATGCATAATTTTAATTTTCTTTTAAAGTATGAATGATGTATCATCTAATATGGTCTTAATTCCTTCATCTATGCTCATCAAAGGTCGTTGCAAGAGTTCTTTCATTTTGGTAATATCGGGTAATCTTCTGTGCATATCACCTTCGGGGAGCGGTGGCAAATGTACAATTTCTGATTTAGAATTTGTAATTTCTATTATTTTTTTTGCCAAATCAATGATGGTAATTTCATTATCGTTTCCGATATTTACCACATCGTTTACCATCAGATTTTCGTAAGCAGCTCTAAGACAGGCATCTGTGTTATCTTCGATATGACAGAATGTTCTAGATTGCAGACCATCTCCATAAATTGTAATGGGTTCATTATTGAGTGCCATTTTAATAAATCTGGACATTACAAAATCTGGTGATTGTTTAGGTCCATAGGTATTGAAAAAGCGGAAAATGGTATATTCTAACCCAAACTCTTTGTGATATGAACGGAGGAATGCTTCTCCCACATTTTTCACCACTGCATATGGTACACGCGAATTGAGTGGTGTTGTATATTCATTTTGTGGCAAATCAACTGGCTCGCCATAAACCTCTGAGGATGAGGCAAAAAAGACTCTTCTCACCGACATATTTTTGGATATATCAAGAATATTTTTAAAACCTTGAATATCATTTAACACCCTATATGGATTTTCTTGCGTACGTGCCACTCCCACCAATGCAGCATAGTGAAATACAAAGTCGAAATTGTGTCCAAACATCACTTGCGAAATGTCGTTATAGTTGTTTACATCAGCCTTTACAAACCTCCAATTGTCTTGCGGATATTTGGGTAATTTTTTACAGCTTCCTGTTGATAGGTCATCAACAACTACTACAAAATTATTTTTGTCTGCTATTAATTTTTCGGCCAATACGCTTCCAACGAATCCAGCTCCACCTGTTACTAATATTTTTCTCATTTATCGGAAATTTATTTTTAAATTAGTCTCATTAAATATTCTCCATATCCACTATTCATTAGCAGTTTGGCAAGTTTTTCTAGTTGCTTATCATCAATAAAGCCCATTCTGTATGCCACTTCTTCAATACAACCCACTTTTAGTCCCTGCCTATCTTCCACCACTTGCACAAACTGTGATGCTTCTATTAGCGATTTGAAGGTACCAGTATCAAGCCACGCGGTTCCACGTCCAATAACTGCCACCTTTAGTTTGCCTTGCTTCAAATATTTTCTATTTATGTCTGTAATTTCGTACTCGCCTCTTTTGCTAGGTTTTAGGTTTTTGGCTATTTCCACCACTGAATTATCGTAGAAATAGAGTCCGGGTACTGCAAAATTCGATTTAGGATTTTGCGGTTTTTCCTCTATGGATATCGCCTTCATATCTTTATCAAACTCCACTACACCATATCTTTCGGGGTCGTTAACATGGTAGGCAAAAACTGTTCCTCCGACGGGGTCATTATTTTCTTTTACCAATTTTTGAAATCCACTTCCATAGAAAATATTATCTCCAAGAATTAGGCATACTTTGTCATTTCCAATAAACTCTTCTCCAATAACAAAGGCTTGTGCCAGTCCGTTTGGCACTTCTTGTTGGGCATAATGGAACGAGCAACCTAAGTTTTTTCCATCACCAAGTAGTTTTTCGAAACTGGGTAAATCTTGTGGTGTTGAAATTATTAATATTTCTCTAATACCTGCCATCATCAGCACGCTAAGAGGATAATAAATCATAGGTTTGTCGTAAACAGGCATCATTTGCTTACTTGTAGCTATTGTTAGGGGGTGCAATCTTGTTCCCGAACCTCCTGCTAGAATAATTCCTTTCATATTACGTATCTATTTATTTACAAAAATAGTAAAATTTGACTCTTTAGCAAAATATTATCAAAGATTATTTCACTATTGTCAAAGGGTAAATTTATTAAATATTCTTTCACGTCAGCAAATTTGTCTCTATTATTTTGGAATTTATTTTTTTCTATTTGATATTTAATGGGTTGTGAATAAAAAAATGTCGTTGTAAGCAAATAAATATGTTGATTTTTTTGGATTTTTGCCGATTATTTTTTAATTTTGCCTCCTATTTTCAAAAAATATATCTAGTAATCAATTAATTCTATATTTAAACAATGAAAGTTTACCAAACAAGTGAAATTAGAAACATCGCTTTAATCGGTGGTTCACGTTCAGGAAAAACTACTATGGCTGAGGCCATGTTATTCCACGGCGGAATTATTAATCGCAAAGGTTCTGTTGATGAAAAAAATAGTGCTTCTGACTACCGCGACATTGAGTTAGAACGACAAGGCTCTGTATATGCTACGGTCTTAAATTCTCAATTTGATGGTTGCAAAATAAATATTATTGACTGTCCAGGTGTTGACGATTTTGTGGGAGAAGTTATTACTGCTTTACGCATTGCCGACACTGCTTTAATTAACATCAACGCTGTAAATGGCATTGAAGTTGGCTCGGAAATTGGTTGGCGTTGGGCTTTAAAAATGGAGAAGCCTGTTGCATTTATCATCAATCAAATGGATCATGAAAAGGCTAATTTTGAAGAATCGGTTAATGAGATTCAAAGGATAGCTGGTGCTAATGCCACTGTTATTCAATATCCAGTTGAAGAGGGCAAATTTGATGCTGTAATCGACTTGATGAAAATGAAAATGTTGAAGTTTCCTGTTGATGGAGGTAAACCAGAGGAGTTGGATATTCCTGCTGACCAAATGGCAAAAGCTGAAGAGCTTCAAAGCATCTTAATAGAAAATGCTGCTGGAAACGACGAATCTTTAATGGAGACATATTTTGAAAATGGTACACTTACCGAAGAAGAAATTTCTCGTGGATTAAAACTTGGTATTGTGAGTAGAGGGATTTTCCCCATCATTTTAGCTTCTGCTAAAACCGACCAAGGTGTAAACCGTGCTTTAGAATTTATAAAAAACAACTTCCCTGCACCAAACGAAGTTGCTCCTGCTTTAACAAAAGAGGGTAAAGAACTTAGCTGCGACAGTGCAGATGCTCCAATAGCATACGTTTTTAAAACAACTGTTGAGCCTCACCTTGGCGAAATGTTGATGTTTAAAGTTTATGGTGGCGAAATTACAGAAGGCTTGGATATGGTTAATCCAAATACTGGAACAAGAGAAAGAATTTCGCAACTTCTAACCATTGCTGGAAAAAACAGAGATAAGATAGAAAAACTTGTAGCTGGTGATATAGGTGCCACAATTAAACTAAAGAACACTCACACCCTAAACACACTTAACACAGCAAAAAATCAAAAAGATATTGTAGCTCCAACTCAATATCCAGATCCAAAATTCCGCACTGCCATTAGAGCTAAAAATTCATCAGACGATGAAAAACTTGGTGCAATTTTGAACGAGATTAAGAAGCAAGACATGACAATTTTGGTTGAATACTCCAAAGAGTTGAAACAAATCATTTTGTCGGGTCAAGGTGAACAACACATTAATATTGTAAAATGGTATGTTGAAAAGCAGAATAAAATAGAAATTGAATTATTCCCACCAAAAATACCCTATCGCGAAACCATTACAAAACCAGCTGAATCTATGTATCGCCACAGAAAACAATCGGGTGGTGCTGGTCAGTTTGGTGAAGTTCATATGCTTATTGAGCCTTGGTTTGAGGGCATGCCAAATCAAAGCAAATACCCCATTCGTGGAACAGATGAATATCCACTTGACTGGGGCGGAAAATTAGTTATAAACAACTGTATTGTTGGTGGAGCCATCGATGCACGTTTTATTCCTGCAATACTAAAAGGTATTATGGAAAGAATGGAAGAGGGTCCACTTACAGGCTCATATGCACGTGATATAGTTGTGAATATTTTTGACGGAAAAATGCACCCCGTTGACTCTAACGAGATGGCGTTTAAAATTGCTGGACGTAGTGCTTTCCGTGATGCATTTAAAAATGCTGGTCCAAAAATTCTTGAACCTATTTATGATGTTGAAGTTGTTGTTCCAGCGGACAGAATGGGCGACTGTATGACAGACCTTCAAGGACGCCGTGCTATTGTAATGGGTATGGATAGCGAAGGTGAATATCAAGTAATTAAAGCACGTGTTCCGCTTGCCGAAATGAACAAATATTCAACTACTCTTAGTTCAATTACAAGTGGTAGAGGACAGTATAGTCTTAAGTTCTACGAATATCAACAAGTTCCAACTGATATTCAATCGGCTCTACTTAAAGCCTACGAAGCTGAAGAAGAAGACGAAGATTAAGATTGAGATAATCTATATTAAAAGAGGTCGGGAAATTTCCCGACCTCTTTTTTGTTAATTGGATATTATACCGATTGAGTTTAATCCTAAAAAGACGGGAAGACCTTTATTTCCTTAATTTTAAACCTACAAGGTCGGGAAGACCTTGCAGGATATGTTCTATAAAATAGTCCAAACTGTTTTATTATTAAAATTGGTATTACTTAAATCTTACTCCTAAAGTACAAGCTTTTTTGTATCTCTTTACCTTTCCATCCAAATTCCACAACTCAATAAATACAATATATATTCCAGCCTCGGCTTTGAGGTTTGCCTCGTTGGTTCCGTTCCATTGATAAACACCTTCGTAGCCCAAAAGCTCGTTGTTGGCAATTTGCTTTATTCTGTGTCCATTAGACGAAAAAATGCTAATATTGGCTCTGTAGCCAGTCTCTTCTAAATTGTAAGCTATAAAAAGTACATCATCAACTCCATCATTGTCGGGGGTGAAAATTGCTGGTTCAATGGTAAATATATCTTCCGAAATTACAAAATCAGAATATTGAGAATTTTTATACCCCGGAGTTCCGTATCCAGCATTGGAAGATGCTGAATGCCAGTTGTTTTCGTCTTGCGTAGGTAAGTCAAAACTTATCCTCTCCAAGGAGACTCCTTTTGTGTCTTTTAATAATGGATAGTGCATATCTTTATTATAGGTAAATTCATCTAAGTAATTCCCTTCCATATCCTGCAACAGCACAGTTCCATCATTATTATTATACTGTGGAAAAGATAACATTTCAACTAAATTTTCGTCTGACTCAACGATGTAGTTTTCTTTCACTTTTTGACTATTGGAAGAAAGTAGAGCATATGATTTTGGCGACATAACATAACCATCTGGTGCTACGGTGTATAGGGTGTTGGAAGTTCTGCCAACGGAGCCCAATTTTACACTTGCCAAATTGATATATTTATCTGATTTATTATAAAGTTCCACATATTCCACTCCATTGGTGGGAGGGTTGGACAATATTTCATTTATTATAATATCGCCCTCTTCTACCCTACTGGGCACCCCAAATTGGACTGTGCTATTGGATGCAAGTACATTGCCAGCACAATCGGACAGATTGCCATTTACTGTTAGAGTGTAAATTGTATTTTCTTGAAAATCGTTATTAAATTCAAGGGTCAACATTTTGAAAAGCGGGGGGTGGTGCTCAAAGTTTACTGGGTTTCCAATTCCAAAATCTACACTATAATCTTCAAAGCTTTCTATGGATTGAGGATTCATTTTCTCAGAAAAGTGAACAAGTAATTTATTCTCGTCTATAACAATTGCCTGCTTTAGTTTTGGCGAAAACACATCGGGGTTTACTCCATCAACTGAATTTTTCTCACAGGGCGTACCACCCCTACTATCAACGGAGGCTGTCCAGTTGGTGGCTTCGGCACAAGGATTATTGGGGTCTATCATCTCCAACGACCAACCCCCATCTTTTTTGGCATCGTTGCCATACCATTTATCTGAAAATGTAATAGAATGAATAAGCATATCTTCCGACGTAGATAGTGAAATTGTTTGTCCGCTATTGGTAATTTGCATGGAAGATATGGGTATAACATCTCCATATTGGGACATAATTTCCGCATTGGAGGCTGCACAAATAATGGCATAGCCAAAGGGTGCAAGGGTGTAGTTGGGCAAAATTCGGGTAGTGGTGCCATATTGCAATAGCCATCCACTTATATTTATGGGAATTGATGTTCTATTAAAAAGCTCGATATATTCGGCTTCGGGCAGGGCAACAACGGGGTCGGGGTCGGCCATAATCTCACTAATAACAATATCCCAAGGTGAGGGGTTATAAAGTGCAAATGCAATTGTTTGCTCCTCCATTTGATTTTCAGCCAAATCTGAAATATTCTTTATATTAATATTGTATATCTGATTGGGAATAAAATTGTGGTCGAACTCCAAAATATATTTCTTAGCATCTAAATCATTAACAATTACCGAAACTGGATTTCCAACGGAATGGTCAAGGGTGTAATTTGTTTTCTCCAACGCCTCACTCTGCACCACAAGTTCTGAAAAACTTATTAGCAATTTCGACTCATCTATAACCTCCACAAACTCAACTGTGGGAGGCGTTATGTCTTTTTCGATATGACCAATATATATATCATCTAAATATAAATTATTTTTATTAGTACCAGTATGCATAAAATATATTCCTGAATATTCTCCTGTTGTAAAAATATCATCCACAGCAGCACCCTCAAGTTCATAATCAACACCACCATTGGGATCAACATATAACTTCCACAAGCCGTCATTATTTCGGGTTACCCTAACTCCCAAGCTAGATGAGGAGCTGATGGTTGTATTATTCCCAACAAACAATTTCTCGTATGATGTTCCTGCTTGTCGGCACAAAGAGATGTTTTTGTTTGCAGTGCTAGCATCATCACCAAACATAACGAAATAGCCATTTAGCGGTGATTTCAAATCTTCATTATTAGAAGACAGATAAAACCGAGCATTATTTGTTGCCGTAACCCCACTTGACATGCTAAGTCTAATCCAAAACCTCCACTCCGTACTATCTAAAATATTGAGTTCGTTGGGCATACTTAAATATATAATTCCACCATCACCATCGGACTGCAATCGAGGTTGCTGACTATAGTTTGTTCCTGAATATGTAGAGATTTTGAAAAACTGAGCATCTCCTGTCCATGTGGGGTTATTTGTAAAATCACCATCTGAAAAATCTTCCCAAATTTGAGAATAACCATAGTTAAAAATGGTGAAAAATAAAAATAATAGAATAAATTTTGTGTTTTTTCTCATATTTGCAAAGTTTATTTGCTAACAAATGTATGTATTTAATTTCAGATGTCAACAAAAACTCCATTAATTTTTATTTATTGGCAAAATATAGAAAAAACTCACTTTCATTTTCAGAATTTGAGAAAATTGATGAGTTTTTGGCACATAAAGAATTGAATCTAAACAACAATGTAGAATCTAAAAGTATTAGATGACACTCGATCATTTATTTTGTCGGCTTTTGGCATGCTTATAATCTAAAATCTTGTAAAACTATTTAAGGAAGTATTAAGATTTGAAGTGGTTTTATCCTCTTTTTTTTGCCTCTAAGCTTGCTTTTACCCTTGATTTATCTATTTTTGTAAATAGAATTGAAATAAAAGCAACTTTTTTGTTTTTATTTTGTCTGACATATAACAATATAAAGCAAAAATATTTATTCAATATGAAGACATTAATTTTAAAACTAAGCACATCTATACTTTTCTTAGGTATATCTTTTGCGGTATATTCTCAGTCGGGCGGTGCCACCTGTCAAACAGCCAATCCTTTCTGCTCTGATGACCCAACGTATAGTTTCCCTGCTGGAGTTGGTAGTGGGAGTGCTGGTAGCAATGTTGGCTGCCTTTATTCTACCCCCAATCCTGCGTGGTATTATATGCAAGTTGGTGAGCCCGGACGTATAAATTTATATATGTGGACTGTACCACAAAAAGATATAGACTTTATAGCTTGGGGTCCATTTACTGCTGCCACTTTTGAACAGCTGATGGCTCAAAATGTGTGTAACCAGTTGTCGCACGCATATAACAGCTCTCATGCTATTTCAGGTAATGTTGATGACTTTGCCAACACTACAAATTTAGGTGGCTATCCTGCTGGCAACCAAATAGACTGCAGCTACAGTGCTTCGCACCACGAAATGTTGCATATTCCCAATGCTCAAACTGGGCAATGGTATATTTTGCTTATTACAAACTATTCTAATCAAGCTACACAAATTAATTTCAACAGCCATGCTACAAGCACTGGATCTTCAAACTGTGCCATTCTTAGACCTTTTAATGGAGATACAGTTTGTGTTGGCGAGACAGCTATTTTGGAGGTTGGAAATCCCGTTGCTGGAGCCAACTATACCTTTGAGGGACCTGGTGACTTTTTCCAACACGGACCTTCACACCAAATTATAATACCCAATGCTCAGCCCTCAGATGCTGGCACATATACAATGGTGTTGCATCCACCTAATAGCCAGCCCAGTCCGGCAGTAACCGCTAATTTAATAGTTCATCCTCTGCCAACAATTACAACCACATCTACAGCTATTTGTCCTGGCGAAAACTCAATTGTTACAGCTTCAGGTGCAAACACATACACGTGGAGTAATGGACAAACTGGCTCATCAATAACAGTATCGCCCAATACAACAACAACATACACAGTAACTGGTACTTCTGCACACGGTTGCGTGGGAATTTCGGAAGTAACTGTAACTGTTAACCCAATACCAGATATTAGTATTTCGCCTGCGGTGGCATGCTCTGGCACAGAAATTATAGCTAGTTCACCTACAGGTATCAATTACTTGTGGAGTCATGATTTAGGATCGGACCCAATAATAACACCTGAAGTTACCACCGTACAAACATATAGCATTACTGTTACAGACGAAAATGGCTGTAAAAACAGCATAGAAGTTACCGTAAACCCAGATGCAATAATTGAAGCCTTTGGTACAGAAATTTGTATTGGAGAAAATGCACAAGTAATTGCCAGCGGCGGAGTAACATACAACTGGAGTAATGGAATGCATAATGAAACAATTATTGTAACGCCTACACAAACAACCGAATATATCGTTACAGGAACAAATGAATTTGGATGTCAAGGTACTGCAACTACTGAGGTTGTAGTACATCCAAAACCAACGGCTGACTTTTCAACGCCTATTGACGTTGTTACATTGGATAATCCAGAGCTTGTCTTCCACGACCAATCATTTGGTGCCGATTATTGGCATTGGAATTTTGGAGATATGCTTTCAGGAAATAACACATCTACTCTACAAAACCCCAAACACACCTATTCAGCCGTAGGAAAATACATTACTTGGTTGGTGGTTACCACAGAACACGGCTGTACTGACTCTACCAGCAAACTAATTACAGTAGAAAGTCCATATTCGTTCTATATACCAAGTGCTTTCTCGCCCGACAAAGATGGACTAAATGAAGTTTTTGTACCCGTGGGAAGAGGAGTTGACAGAAATGAATATCACATGATAATATTTGACAGATGGGGCAGATTGATTTTCAAAACCGACAGTATGGACGAAGGTTGGGACGGAACAATGGATGGACAAAGAGCTCCAAGCGGAGTTTACACATACAGAATTTTCCTAAGAGACCTTGTGGGAATGAGACGAGAATATAATGGACACTTTGTCTTAATTAGATAAAACAACTAAACACGCAAAAAAAGAGGGGTCAACTTTTGACCTCTTTTTTATTTGTAGTATCTTTACTTCAAATTTAAGATTATGAAGTTGAAATATCACATAATAATATTGTGTTTAGCACTTTGCTTTAGCTCCTGCAAAAGCATAAAAAACAAGAAAGCGAAAAGCTCAGAAGAGAAAACTGAAGAGACTAAAACAGTAGAAACTGACAAAGAGTCCGCGGCTTTTATGGGCGAAATAAAGAGCGATATAAATTATGAGTGGCTCTCTTTTAGGTCCAAATTGGAGATAAAGTCGGAAAGCAATTCCCAAAGTGTTAACCTTTTTGTTGTGAACAAAAAAGATAGCATTTTATATGTCAATATTAGCAAGTTTGCCATTGAAGCAGCAAGGGCAGTTATAAGTCCCGACACCGTTAAGTTTATTAACAGATTGCAAATGGAATACTATGTTGGCGACTACTCTATTTTCGAGAAAATGTTCGGTGTAAGGCTAAATTTCAACATGTTGCAATCCATAATAAATGCTTGCGATTTTAAAGATTTTAAAACAGAAGCTAAATACGTAAACTACGAAAACTATGTGGAAGCAAATTGGGAAAACAGAGAAAATAGCATAGAAAAAATATTGCTAAATCAAAATATTAAATACAGAATTAAAGAGCAACAAATATTTGAAAACAATATTATTGACATAAGATCAGGACGAAAAATAAATATCTCATATTTGGATTATTCAAAATATAAAGATTTTGAATTGCCATCTAAAATACAAATCAATTTAGCCGAAATGGATATGGAAATGACATTCAAACTTGATAATATTAAGATAGATGTGCCAGGTCCTACTTCAATAAAAATTCCAGATAGATATAAAGCCATAGATGCACAATAATTTTTTCGAAGAATTTAGTTTTTTATGTAAGCAAGAAGGGTTCAAAGAGATTGGATTCTCGGATGCTTACGTCCAAACTGATGCTTTAGAAAAGTACAAAAATTGGCTCAACAAAGGTATGAATGCCGAAATGGAGTGGATGGAAAGAAACTTAGAATCTAGATTAGACATAAGAAAAATGTTTCCTTGGGCAAAATCATATGCCATAGTTTTACTTCCTTATTTTCACAACAAAACAATTGGAAATAAATATTCGAGATATGCCCTTTTGAAAGATTATCACTTTGTG
>JAAYKF010000086.1 GCA_012522535.1 Bacteroidales bacterium | reverse complement strand
ACTGCTGACACATGTAGGTCTTCATCAAAAGTTTGCGGTGCTCTAAACCCTGTTGAATAGCTAGCTCTCGCAATAATTTTAGGAGTTATGGAATAACGGAAATTTAATCTCGGACTAATAACTGGATTATCTATAATATTCACTTTATCCATTCTTGCACCAACCAACAAACTTAGGTCATCATTTTTCCACTCATTTTGTGCAAATAAGCTAGCAGTATTTATCTCCTGCTCTATCTGCCTACCATAGCCTAACATCTTGTCTTCAAGCTTATTATGTAAGAACTCCGCACCCACTGTAAGCTCTGCCGGCATAAATAGCAATTTATCCATATTGTATGTATATTGTGCACCCACATTGAGCACTCTGTCGTAGGTTACACCGTATGCATCTGGGTCTTTTTGTGCACCATAATAACTACTTCTGTCAATAGTCATTCCCGCAGCATATATGGATAATTTATGCACATTATCTTTGGAATAGGTATTCCATTTGGCACTTAGATTGTTAACAACATGATTAGTTTGCTCGGTGATATCTGTCTCGTGTGCAGGAAGTTCAAACTCATTTCCACCACGGCGAAATTCTTCTATAGCGTGATATTCAACCACCAAACGGCTATATGTACTAGTGTTGTAGAAACCCCTAAAGCCTATATTTTTTGCATTTATTATACCAATTTCCGAAAAACCATCTTTATCATGATCATAGGGCTGTCTTTGTCGAGTTCCTCCAAACAAAACAAATCCCGATTTATGATTATCACTAACAACAGAGGCATTTATATGTGTATTAATATCAAAGGACTTGCCTCCTATCAAATTTGTGGTATTATTTATTGATACCTGATTAGATACTGGTTCTTTTGTAATTATGTTTATTGTCCCAGCAATGGCGTTGGAGCCAAATATGGCGGAGCCACCACCACGCATAACCTCTATCCTATCAATCATGTTTGTTGGAATTTGCTCCAGACCATAAACACTTGCCAATGCACTAAAAATCGGACGGCTATCTATCAATATCTGAGAGTATTGACCCTCGAGACCATTCATTCTAACCTGTTGAAAACCACAGTTTTGACAATTACTTTCAACCCTTAAACCTGGTTGAAAACCTAGCCCTTGAGCCAAACAAACGGCATTGGCACTCTCTAAATTTTTAACTGTTATAAGATTTACTAAGGCTGGAGCTTTATCTCTTGTGCTTTCGTTTCTACTGGCAGTAACAACAGTACTTTGTAGCATTAAGGAAGTCTCTTCAAGCTCAAAATTAAGCTCATAGGTTTTACCCAATTCCAAAATAATTTTTTTCTCCTGTTTATTAAAACCTACTCCTGAAGCCACAAATGTATGCTCTCCCACAGGCAAATTTTTCAAATAAAAGTGTCCAGTAGCATCAGCCGAGCCACCAACCGAAGTGCCTTTTATTCCGATGGTTACAAAAGGAATGTGCTTTCCGTCGGATTTATTAATTACGTGTCCATAAATATTGGCATCTGTCTTATCTTTTTGCCCGAATAAAAAGGTAGAATGGACTAGAATTACAAGTAAATAAAATATTTTTCTCACTATAAAATTTTTTGACTATTAAATTTAAGATTTCCGTAAAACAACTTTCTAAACCACACAAACACAGGGCGGATCACAAACAGAATATTTGTGAAGAAAATTATTTATAAGGAAAATAACTGGTTCGTTATAGTGAACAACAAACTCATCAAAGGTAATTTTTAGGTCGTGAAAATTGTTGGGAACAACAAAAAGCAAGTCAAGTGTAGATTGTCCACAAACAAAATGAAACTCACTTTTAGAGTGCTGATGAAAAGGCTTGCTTTCGCTTTGGGAATATGGATGCGAATGGCTAATAATTTTCCCATCAACCTCGTGGGCATGATAGAAAAGATTTGTAGATGCAAAATAAAAAACAAATATCAACATCGTAAATGATGATACTATTTGTAAACCTCTATTTCTTATTTTATTCATCTCAAAAAATTTCCGTTTGCAAAATTAAGACTAATTAGATTAATTCTACTATACAAGTGAGCTATTAACATTTTATAACAAGAATAAATAGTTTAGGTAGTGTTCAAAAAAGTGTGTATGGGAAAAATGTAATTTATAATTTCTTTCAAAGAGAACCCATAAAATAATATGGGATTCTCTTTTCCAGATTTTTTTCCTTTTGCAAATATATTAAAATAATTT
>JAAYKF010000085.1 GCA_012522535.1 Bacteroidales bacterium | reverse complement strand
CGTTGTTGTGTAATTTTCTTTCTTAAAAGTCATAATTTTAAATTTTATATCAACTTTTTTATACGAAAAATTACTATCTTTGTCTTAGAATTGAGTTTGAAGGCTAGCGAAGCTTTTGTTCAACAGCGGTCATTGTAAAAAATGGCAACGTAATTGAATAAAATTTGGCAAGACCTGCAAAGCCGTGAAAGCAGGAGAAAATTTTAAAATAACTATGGGACGTCCAACGATAAAACAGCAACTCATTGAGCAGAGTGAAGAAAATTTCAACAAATTATTCACTCTTATTAATTCAATGACCATAAAGGAGCAGGAGAAATCGTTCTCTTTCGAAGATAGAGATAAAAACATTCGTGACGTTTTAGTGCATTTGTACGAATGGCACCAATTATTGTTGAACTGGGTAAAATCAAATCTATCAGGACAAAAATCAAATTTTTTACCAGAACCTTACAATTGGAAAACATATCCACAAATGAACATTGAATTTTGGAATAAACACCAGACTACGCCTTATCAGGACGCTATAACTCTTTTGCAGACAAGCCATGCAGAAGTTATGCAATTAATAGGCACATTTACAAATGAACAGCTTTTTACAAACAAGTATTTTTCGTGGACAGGTACCACAAGTTTAGGAAGTTATTGTGTTTCGGCAACTTCAAGTCATTACGATTGGGCGATGAAAAAAATTAAAAAACACAAAAAAGAATTAACAGGAAAGTAATCAAATAAATAACTTCACCATTTTGTATACATTTGTAATTTAAATGTATAAGGAAGACTATGGCAAAAAACAAAAAAATAGAGGTTGAAGGAAAGGAAATTACGATTCTTTTTGATAAAGAACAAGAGTATATCTCATTAACGGATATGCTGAAAGCCAAAGACGGAGATTTTTTTATTTCCGATTGGTTGCGTAATCGAAATACAGTCGAGTACCTTGGTATTTGGGAATCGGTTTACAACCCCAATTTTAATTATGGCGAATTTGCCATAATTAAAAGTCAGGCAGGTTTGAATAGCTACAAGCTAAGCGTAAAAGAGTGGGTCGAAAAAACCAATGCAGTAGGATTAAAGGCCACAGCAGGGCGTTATGGAGGAACTTATGCACACCCCGACATTGCGTTTGAATTTGGAATGTGGATTAGTCCTCAATTCAAAATCTACCTTGTAAAAGAGTTCCAACGTTTAAAAAGCGAAGAAAACGACCGCCTCAAATTAGAATGGAATTTACAACGGACACTTGCCAAAGTAAATTACCAAATTCACACCGACGCTATTAAAGAAAATCTGATACCGAAAGCAATCACGAAACAACAGGCAAGTTTTGTTTACGCCAACGAAGCCGACTTGCTTAATGTTGCCCTCTTTGGAATAACGGCAAAAGAGTGGCGGGACGACAATCCTGACAAAAACGGAAACATAAGAGATTACGCTACATTGGAACAGCTTGTGGTATTGAGCAATATGGAGAGTATCAACGCATTGCTTATCCGCCAAGGACTACCGCAAACCGAAAGACTTATTCAACTCAACAAAGTTGCCATTACGCAAATGAAATCACTACTTGAAAGCAACACAATAAAAAAGCTGAAATAAAAACAACGAACCGCTAACAAAGTGTATAAGCCATAAGGGTGTCGGTGGATTGTGAAGCGCAGTAGCCCGCATCAACGTTTGTAACGGTGGATACGTACTCAATCCGCTTTCCCTTACGGCTCATACACTCACATGTCAGACTGTCTAAAAACCCCAACTTTATCAACAATTTTAATGTCAATAAATTATTTTTTTAGTCAAACTAATCAATTGATTTCTTAGTATCTTTATTTTATGAAATACATCATAGGAAAAGATAGAAATCAAGTAGAATTTTACAATTTGGAACAGCTCATCGGGCACTACAACGAAGTTCGCTTGATTGATTTGTTTATTGATAGTCTGCCATTATTTGAATATGGATTTGCAGAACCCAAGCAAAAGCTCAAATTTAACGAATCCAATTTTTTACCAAAATTATTAACACTAAATTTTGAAATCTCCTTAAATCGACTTAAATTTGAACAAAATTTTGCAATATAAGGAAGTTTTTAGACGAACTGACGTTATAGGCAAGCAAAAACCGATACCCTGCACAAATTGAACAATGGCGACAGTAATAGACAACATCACATTAGACGAAACAAACGTAGAGTTCAACTATGCTTCAGACTTTGTTAAGCATACTGACAGACTTGTCTATCTGACAGGAAAAGCCGGAACAGGTAAAACAACTTTTCTAAAGTATCTTCGTGAAACCACGACAAAAAACACTGTAATTCTTGCACCGACAGGCGTTGCCGCAATTAACGCAGGTGGACAAACAATTCATTCATTTTTTCAAATAAAGCCAAGTGTCTATATTCCCAATGACAAACGATTAAGAACAAGAGCCGATATTGACGACACAGACAAAAGTACTATTTACGACCACTTTAAATATTTTAAGGAACGACTTGAAATAATTAGAGGTATGGAACTTTTGGTTATTGATGAAATTTCAATGGTGCGTTGCGACTTGCTTGATGTAGTTGACAGATTACTAAGAGTTTTCAGACGTAGGGAAAGTGAACCTTTTGGTGGAGTTCAAGTAATTCTAATTGGCGACACATTTCAGTTGCCACCAATTGCAGACTTTGAGCAATGGAGTTTATTACAACCATATTACAAAAGTCCATTCTTTTTTAGTTCAAAAGTAATTGAGCAAAACAAACCCGTTTATATTGAACTGAAAAAGATTTACCGACAAAACGAGCAAGAATTTATTGACTT
>JAAYKF010000001.1 GCA_012522535.1 Bacteroidales bacterium | reverse complement strand
TCTTCGTGGTCTTCCATTGCTTCATTTCTTGAAACATTTTTATCCTTATTTGTATCTCGCCAATTCGGACGATTATACATAAGGTCAGTATAATAAAACTGGTGGTCTGACATTCTTCCTTTTATCGTTCCTGGTATATTGTTTTCACAAGCATAAACGTTCAAAATTTTTGGGAAAATTCTATTTACTTCAGTTTTTCCATTTATTGCAGTATTACCGATTATAAAACGTTGAAATCTCTCTTTTAAATCAGTGAAATCTGATTTTGTGGCTGTTCCATTTTGATGTTTTTCCTTATAAGCTTCAAAATGACGTAATTCACCGCTATCTGCTAACACTTTGATAAGGTATTGAAAAAGAAAAACATATGCATTTCTTTCTTTCATAGCAATAAATTCCAAAAGAACTTTATTATTAATAGAGTAAACGTTTTTGCGACCTTCTTTCTTCATATTTAAAACATTAGCATAGGCTAAAGTTCTAAGAGGTTGTGAAGTAAACTTGTCATATTCCTGTCGAGTAGTCTCGTTTTGGGCATCTGGCTTGTTAAAAATAGCTTTAACATTTGTATTAAAATAATTACTGTTCCAAATGTCATCTTTTGTAAATTCAATATCATCTCTATCTGCAACATAATTTAAGACGCAATCAGCTATAATACAAAGAACATCAGGCGTTACTTTTTGATCCATAAACCTTGCATCTTCTGTTTTTCTAACGTCAAAATCAAATTTGTTTAAAAAATCGTTTATTTCTGTTATCATCTATTTTATATCTTTTAATAATCCGAAGAAAAACACGGAATTGTTGTCAATATTTAGGGAACGAGTTCCGTAATTCCTCGCAACTCTGTAAAATTTTTCAAATTCTTTAGAACCGTAAAATTCAATATCTTTTTCTGTTGGTAATCTACTACCGTTTTTCAAGGTTAAAAGAGCAACAGAACCATCTGCAATAGTATTACCAGGTAAAAAACTTGCTCTTGGATAGTATGTCAAGTTTGGCACCATTACTACATTGTCCTCATTTAAATATTTTCCAACAGCAAAATTATTAGGTTTGTCAATATATTGGTCATAACCATCAATATCTAAGATTTCATTATTACCAATGTTTCTTGATTTTAAGACACGGTATTTCCCTTTGTTTTTCGTGATTTTCTTAGTTAATTGTCTATCTCTAAAGCTTTTAAAAATGTCGAAATTTAACTTTTGAGAAATCTCGTCAAAAAAATTGTCTCTATAAATTAGCCAATAAGGAAATTCTTTTGAAAATAAATATTCTTTGTCTTTTATTTCCATTATTTGATTTATATAACTTTCAATCTTTATGGTTTGGCTTTTCCTCTTAGAGTTTTTATTAAGCAAAAAACTTATTGTTTCAATTTTTACACCTTTGAAACCTTTCTCTCCATAATCACAAATTTTCAGTAAATTATTTTCCTCTAATTCGGTTCTTGTTATATCAAATTCAGGCGAATTTATAAGGCTCTTAGGAACAATTAAAGAAACATAATCTCCAAGAGATATTGCTTTTTCAATGAAGAATGAAAACAGATTATTCGTTTCAGTATTCTTAGCACCAAATTTATAACGTGCTAAAAGTTCTGAATTGTTAGTTAGTTTTCCATAAGGTGGATTACCGACGACAATATCATAAATTGGTTTAAAGGTTTTTAAAAGAAAATCAGCATTGATAAAATTAAATTTAATGTTTTTAGGAGGATTAATCTTTTTTAGAATTACTTTTAATACTTCTAAAGATTGGTTATCAATATCAACTAAATCAAAAATCACCTCTTCTTTATCCTTATACTTTTCGATTAGTAGAGGCAAAAAATTTCCAATGCCAACAGAAGGCTCTAATATTCTAATTTTCTTTTTCTGTTTTAATTCGGGCAAGTCTTTGACAACACTATATCCTATATCTGTTCTAGTAAAATAAGCAGCATTTTCTTGTCTCTTTGAATTAGCATATTCAGCAATTTGAAAGATGTTTTCCAATCCCTTTTTTTTGAAATTGTCATTAATATATGAAATTAAATTGTCAGGCTCATTCAAGTTGTTATCTTCAATTTCTTTTTCGATTTCTCTTGTGGAATAGAAGCTTTCATTTAAAACAAGTTTAATTTTCTTTGCTATACTTGCAAATACGCCAGTAGGAACAGCTTCTCCAATACAATGCCTAATATTTAACTCTTCCTGCTTAAGAAAATGTTTCTTTTCAAGATTCGACATTTTGTTTAATTTATCGAATGAGATATTAGACCACTTGAAATTATTGGGAATACTCATCATTCGCATTAATTCTTCGATGCTAAAAACTCTATTTTCCGATGGATGAACAGTGTTCTGACTTGATAAAATGTCATTTCTTGTATGAATACAAGGTCCTTCTCTATCCCAATACCAACGAGCATATTTATCTCCGTTTTTACTTTGATTAAATACAATTTTTCCGTTTTTTATTTGGTGCGGTATTCTCTCTGTTTCAGTATTCT
>JAAYKF010000084.1 GCA_012522535.1 Bacteroidales bacterium | reverse complement strand
TTTGGTCGGCTTCTCTTTCCCATTTCAGAATCATCCAAAAGACTAAAGCTGTAAACATAGACGACATGGCATAAACTTCGCCTTCAACTGCCGAAAACCAGAATGTATCTGTAAAGGTGTAGGCTAATGAAGCCACCATTGCACCTCCAAAAATAGCTATGGCTTTGTGTTTTGCAATTATTGTATCACCTATTTTTGCAAGCTTTCTCAAAAGCATTGTCATAGACCAGAACATAAATGCAATGGTAAATCCAGAGCATAGTGCCGACATAACGTTTATATACCAAGCAACTCTGCTAACATCGCCCAAGGCAAGCATGCTAAAGATTCTACCTATCAATTGAAAAGTTGGTGCCCCCGGAGGGTGTCCCACTTGAAGTTTATAGGCAGTGGCTATAAATTCACCGCAATCCCAAAAGCTTGCCGTAGGCTCAGCAGTTAGGATATAGACAGTTGAAGCTATTATAAAAGCCAACCACCCAAATGCATTATTGAAAATTTTGTACATTCTTTCGTTCATTCTACAAGGAATTTAATGAATTAAATTGTGATAAAAATCTAATATCGTTTTCAAAAAACATTCTAATGTCTTTTGTCTTAAAAATTTGCTGTGTCATTCGCTCAATGCCCATTCCAAAGGCATAGCCGCTATAAATCTTACTATCAATTCCACATAGTTCCAAAACTTGCGGATCGACCATTCCGCAACCCAAAATCTCGACCCATCCTGTGTATTTACACAAATTGCAACCTTTGCCATTACAAATATCGCAACTTATATCCATCTCAGCCGAAGGCTCGGTGAAGGGGAAATAAGAGGGACGAAGGCGGATTTTTGTCTGTTCGCCAAATAGCTCTTGGGCAAAATAGAGTAAAGTTTGTTTTAAGTCGGCAAAAGAGACATCTTTGTCGATAAACAAACCCTCCACCTGGTGGAAAATGCAGTGTGCACGTGCCGTTATGGTTTCGTTACGAAAAACTCGTCCAGCACAAATTGTTCTGATGGGTGGCTCTTGAGATTCCATTACACGCACCTGAATTGATGAAGTGTGCGTGCGAAGTGCAATGTCGGGATTTGTTTTTATAAAAAACGTATCTTGCATATCTCTTGCAGGATGCTCTTCGGGAAAGTTTAATGCACTAAAATTGTGCCAATCGTCTTCAATTTCGGGACCTTCAGAAACTGTAAATCCAATTTTTTTGAAGATGTCGTATATCTTTTGAGTAACGATGGTTAAAGGGTGCAAGCCCCCAATATGTGCATATGATGTAGGTCTTGTCAAATCGTTATATTCGCCATCTGTCGAAATTTCATTTTCGAACTTTTCGGTATAGCTGTCAATGATTTCTTGAGCCTTGTTTTTTAGTCTATTTACCTCTTGTCCAAAATCTTTTCTGCTTTCAGCAGGAATATTTCTCATCTCACCAAAAAGCATGGTAACTTTACCTTTTTTTCCAAGATAGTGAATTTTAAACTTCTCTAAATCACTCTTGTTTTCGGGTGAAAAAGATTCAATTTCTTGATATAAACTTTTTATATTTTCGTTCATTAAATATTACTTTACAATTTCCATTGAAATTATCTTCACATCAACCTCGGGTCTGTCGTTGCGACCTGTTTTTTCAGCAGCTATGGCATCAACAACTTCTATTCCTTTCACAACTTCGCCAAAAACAGTGTAAGCACCGTCCAAGTGAGGGGTTCCACCAACACTCTTATAGGCATCTCTTTGCTCTTTGCTGAATTTAGTACGCATTCTCATTTCAAAATTATCCAACTGGGCATCGTTATATTTGTTCCCCTGAACAATATAAAACTGCGAGCCACTGGATTCACGTTTGGGGTTTATCTGGTCGGCAGTACGAGCGGCAGCCAAAGCACCTTTTTTGTGGATAAATTTCGGATTTATCTCTGCTGGGATAGTATATCCGGGTCCGCCACTGCCCAACGGAATATTGGTAGCTGCACCAATAGACTCAGGGTCGCCACACTGAACCATAAAATCTTTAATCACTCTGTGAAAAAGAACACCATCATAAAATTTTTCTTTAACAAGTTTAATAAAATTGTCGCGATGTAGAGGTGTTTCATTGTATAACTTGATGGTAATATTACCTTTTGTAGTCTTTATCAGTACCATAGTCTCTTTTTTATTTGATTGTGAAAATAGATTTAAACTCAAAAAAATGAGCGTTAACGCTAATAAATGATTTATTTTTCTCATAATTCTAAAATTTCTTTTATATTTGCTTTGTGGTTTTGTGCAAATTGATTTTGCAATATTACAAAAAATACCAAATATTGTAACAATTTTGTACGTCTTATAGTATAATAAATGTTTTAATAATACTTAAATTATGAGAAAAACGATTTTAATGATTGCAATTGGACTAATAGTGGCAACAATGATGATGCTTACTGCCGGTGGTTGCAAAAAAGATACCGATTGTAAATTGGTCGTAACAGTAAAACACCTTAGCGATACCAATAGAGTAGTGCCCCAATGTAGTGTTTTAGTCAAAAAGTATGATGTTGAAGCAGCAGGTTTTACAAATACAGCTGGACAATTCGACTATACATTTAAGTATGAAGCAATTCTCGATATTTTTGCGCTAATAGACACAAGCACCGACCCGCTAACCAATAGCTGGCTAAAAGGCGAAAGCTCTGTTAGGCTTGAACCTGGGCAAACGGTACACAAAAGTGTATTTATTAGAGCACTCGAATAATATTGAAAAATTAAAATTCGAGTTTAGATCTTAAAAATCAATATTTTAAAAATACTGATGTTTTATATGTCAGTATTTTTTGTTTTAGTATGAACTAAAAAACTAATTTTGCACCATGGAAACAATTAGACAACAAAAAGTATCGGCATTAATAATGAAAGAGCTTGGTGCTATTTTTCAAAAAGAAGGCTATTCCCTAATGGACGGCATGATGTTAACAATAACAGATGTTAGACTCACCAAAGATTTATCCATTGCAAGAGTTTATATTAGCATATTTGGAAATAAAGATAAAGAGCTACTTATTCAAGCCATTAGACATAAAACCAAAGAGATAAGATTTCAATTGGGAAATGCAGTGAAACATCAATTGAGAATTATACCCCAATTGGAGTTCTACAATGACGAAACCCTGGATAAATTAGACAGAATTAACGAACTGCTCAAAGATTAAAATTATGCAATACGACCCCATAAAACGCTCGCTGGGTAAGGTTTTTAATAAACATCCTTTTCTGAGAAAAACATTTTATAAATTATTAGACTTACTTCTTTTGCGTGCTTGGCATATCAGAAAAGAGTCGAAAACAATATTCAAAAACTGCTCCGAAAATATCAATATCTTAGATGCTGGTTCTGGTTTTGGACAATATAGCTACTTTCTGTCCAAAAAATGTCCCAAAGCACAAATTTTGGGTGTAGATGTAAAAGAGGAACAAATAGAAGATTGTAACAACTTTTTTCAAAAGATAAATCGCCAAAATGTAAATTTTCAATTGGGCGACCTCACAAAATATCGACAAGAGAGTCATTACAATTTTATACTCTGTGTTGATGTGATGGAACATATTGAAGAGGATGTAAAGGTTTTTGAAAACTTCCACCATTCGCTTCAAGAAAATGGAGTTTTACTTATTTCAACTCCCTCAGACAAAGGCGGCTCCGATGTTCACGACCACGGCGAAGAGTCGTTTATTGATGAACATGTTAGAGATGGATATGGTATTGAAGATATTACCGAAAAACTAAAATCTGCAGGATTTTCAAAAATAGAAGCAAGATATTCTTACGGAAAACCGGGAAAAATCTCATGGCGATTTTCAATGAAATATCCTATTCAGATGTTGAATGTGAGTAAGTTGTTTTTTATTGTACTTCCGTTTTGGTATCTGATTTTCTTTCCTTGGACCTGCTTGCTAAACTATTTTGATGTAAAAAACAATCATAAAGAAGGCACCGGACTTATTGTAAAAGCATATAAATAAAGAGTTTTGAATTTAGCATTTTTTATAGCAAAACGATATCTAATTTCAAAGAAATCGCATAATATCATCAATATTATCTCCATAATTTCTTTTGTGGGAATATTGGTTTCTACAGCTGCTTTGATTATTGTTTTGTCGGTTTTCAACGGGTTTGAATCTATTATAGTTAGTTATTTCAACTCTTTTAATGCCGATTTGGTGATAAAACCAGAACAAGGAAAAGTTTTCCAAATTGATGCCATAGATTTTCAAGAGATAGAAAAAATTGAAGGTGTAAAATCTACCTCAAAAGTATTGGAAGATGCAGTTTTACTCAGCTACGACGATCGTCAGTTTTTGGCAAGAATAAAGGGTGTAGAGCAAAATTATGGAACTGATAATCGTTTTGATACACTAATAATTGATGGACGTTTTTTGTTGCAGCAGGCTGATGTCAACTATATGATTCTTGGGGCTGGCGTTGCCTATCATTTGGGCTTGAATTTGGCACAATACAAAAGTATAAAAACCTATTATCCCAAGCGGCATACCAAAAGTTTAGCCAATCCGCTAAATGCCTTCAATAGCAATATTATAATTCCGTCGGCGGTGTTTGCTGTTCAAACCGACTATGATGCCGAATATGTTTTTGCACCGCTAAAATACACCCAAGAACTGATGAGTTATGAAGATGAAATTAGTTCAGTTGAAATTTTTACAAACCCCAAATATGATATTGGGAAAATTCAAAAACAACTATCTCAACTGCTTGGAGATGAGTTTGTTGTGCAAAATAAATATCAGCAAGAGGAGATGCTTTTTAAGGTTATGCAAATGGAAAAAACAGCCATTTATGTAATTTTGAGCTTTATTCTTTTGTTGGCAATGTTCAATATAATTGGTACGCTTGCAATGCTCATTTTGGATAAAAAAGATGATATTTTAGTATTAAGTCAGTTGGGAGCAGATAAGAAATTAATTCATAAAATTTTCCTTTGGGAAGGATTACTATTAAACCTTGCTGGTGGTTTTTTTGGTTTGCTTTTGGGTTCTATAATCTGTTTAATTCAACAATATTTCGGACTGATTAAAATAGGAGGTTCCGAAGCAAATTATGTTCTAAATGTATATCCTGTCGAGATGCAATTTCTTGATTTTGTGAGTGTTATGGCAATTGTTTTGGTTTTGGGTCTGCTTGCTACCATATTGCCCGTTAAGCGGCTTACAAATAGATTGCAAAATCAGTAAAAATCAGCTCAAAACACTTTTTAAAACTTCCAAAGATTTCAAACCTTTGAAGTAACTATAGTGATAGGTCAAGTATTTTAAAACGTCATCTAAAACTTGATTTCTCTCCCGTCTGCCAATGTTTTCATCAACGGAATAGTCGTTTTGTACATTCAAATATATGGATAAAATTCTACTTGTTTCGGCATCAAAGCAGTAATTAATATCATTAAAATCTGGAATATATTTAGAAGTTCTCATATCAAAAATCTTATTCCTATGATCAAAATTATTTATGGGTGAAATACCCAAAAAATGCAATAGTTTTATCAAAAATAGTATTGGGAAATGCTGGTTATACTCCTCACTGTCAAGTATATGCACGGCATCGCAAACAAAATCGAAAAGCTCTTTGTCGGCATCGGGTACATTTATAGTTCTGTATAAAAGTTCGGACATATAAACTGCAATTGTTTTCTTCAGTAAACTTTCGCTAATGCTGTTTGTATGATATGCCAATTGCACATCGCGAGCCACCAGTAAATCGCTATTTTTACCCTTCCAAGCCTCAATTTCAATGATATTCATATAGTCGAGGTATGAACTGTTTATTTTAGATTTTTTGGATAAAACTCCTCTCACCAAAATAGACTGTTTACCCCACTCTTCGGTGTAAAGATTTACAATAAGACTGCTGTTGGAATATTTTATTTTATGAAGAACTATTGCTTTTGTTTTTACGAGCATAATTTAATGAATAAACAAAATTTTAGCTACAACTTTTTCTTGTCCTTCGGCGTCTGCCGACAAAACCAAATAGACTCCAGTAGCAACTCTTTTGCCATTAAAATCCTTGCCGTTCCACACAGCTTGTCCACCTTGAGCCACAGTTTGGAATGCCAAATAGCCGTTTATATCTGTAATTTTTACATTGGCATTGCTCGTTAGTCCCGAAATAGAAATATATCCATTATACCCATCTTTAACAGGGTTTGGAGTAACTTTTACCTCTTCTTTCACAATTTTTTCTACCCCTTGGGTGGCAAAACCACGATAGGAAACAATGCCTTTGTCAGTGGCAATGAAAACTTCGCCAGTTTTTGGGTGGATTTTAATATCGAAAATAGTGTTTGAAAACAGAGGACTATTGCTCTCTGTAAATCGGTGAATCTCCTTTGTGCCATCGGGCGACATCACAAAAACGCCAGCCTTGGAAGTACCTATCCACTTCTGATTGGCACCATCTATGGCAATGCAATTTACATTTTCAAACTCCAAAAGATTTTGAACATAGCCATCTTGTTCTAATAAAATATTTTGCGGAGCCGGATTATTGATACTAAAAATAGATTCGGCATTATAAAAAACCTTTATCCCCTTATCGGTGCCAACCCACATGCTGCCACTTAAATCTTGTGCCAAGCAATGTATTTCTGTACTGGAAATTTTTGTGTTTAAATTTATATTCAAAGACTTTTTCTCATCATCAGAACTATTGCTCAAAGTGCCCTTGTCGTTATAAACAAGCAGGCCATTGTCTCGGGGTAGAATTATCCACTTATACCCCAGTCGGTCAACATATACAGTGGATGTGTTTACATTCATTGCATATGGCGATAGGTTGAAATGATACCATTCGTTTTGTGGAGTTCTAACACCCAATAATTTCCCCACACTGGAGTTTGTAAACCACAAATTTCCATCTTCATCAAAATCCAATCCGCCTACATAAGTTCTGTCATAAAAAGCTTCAAGACTTGTATTTCTATGGTCATAAATATTTATAAGTTCGTCATCTAAAAACTCCAAAATTCCATATCCCCATGCCGAAGCAAAAATATGTTTGGGGTTGCGAGGATTTATAGCAATGGATATTATATCATTAATGGTGTCTAATTGGCTTATTTTACCTCTTGTAATTTGGGTCCATTCATTGTCAGAAAAATAGCTCCAATCGGAACTCATGTAATTATTTACCCACGGTCCATTCACTCCGCCGTGTGCCACTGCCAATTTATCATCTAAAATTGTCATTTTAAAAACAGCATTATTAACAGGTCCGTTGGGCGTAAAAAATGAATTTGTCCAAATATCTTCATGATGAATTTTCACAAGTCCCAAATTATTATCACTAATCCAAATATTATCCTCTTTATCTTTTATGGCGTAATTTATGTCCACCAAATTATTCATATATGACCATACATTGCGAAGTAACTGAAAATCAGAATTATATTCGTTTGAAGCAAAGTTGTTTGTAACAAGGATTTTGTCGCCATAAACTTCAATGGATTTCCTTTTTGTAATATCGAAGCTGTTTTCAAACCTCCATTCTCCGTTTTTATACATATAAATCGAATCTCCTTCGTCGGCTGATGTTACTTTGTTTGCCAAAATAGAGTTGTTGAAGACATTTATAAAATTAATATTTGTATTCAATGCAAAATAAGAGGTGTCTAAATTCCAATAGTTGAAATTCGCCAAATTGCTTTGTTGAGCCCATGCTCTGTAAAGTCCATATTGTGTTGCCACAAAAAAAGTATCATCATAGATGGTCAAGTCATAAACTTCAATTTGCGAGCCTTGAGGTCCAATTAACCATGTGTCGGCTATTTCCATTTTTTTTAGGTCTAAGCTTATTATCCCAAATCCGCAACTCAAAAATGTCAACTCATCTTTTATGTAGATGTTGTAAATACTCTTATTCCCGGGTATAATTTTACGTTTAATATCGGGAATATTATAAACTCTGCCATTTTTTATAATGTCGATATTTGCGTTTTGGTAGGCAATAATTAATGATTTGTGGTTTTCAGAATATCTAATCTGAGAAATACCAACATCCGACAATCCTTCAACCTTGGTCAGGCGGTTGATGCTATTTTCTTCTTTATCAACATAAAAAAGAGTTTGTTCTGTGGCGGCATAAATTCTGTTTCCAGCTTCGGCAGCCATAATTGTTTTGTTGTATGGCAAATGGTCGCGCCAGGAACCAATGGCCATTTGCGACCAAAGCAAGTTGTTGGAAAAAAGAAAAAGCAGTAAACTTAAATATTTTATTTGTCGCATAAAGTCAAATTTATAGTACAAAAGTACATAATAATTTTCACGGAAATAAATTTGTACAAACAAACACTTATACAAATTATTTCATACAAGCATAAACAGAAAAAAGAGCATTTTATTATAAAAAATCATTTTTTCATCTATCAATTTATTTTTTTTGTAAGTTTGTGAAAAAAATGTTAGTAATAGGTGTAGCCGGCGGTTCTGGTTCTGGCAAAACAACAGTAGTAAAAGAGATTGTAAAGTCGCTTCCGCGCAACTCTGTGAGCGTGCTCTATCTTGACTCGTATTACAAAGATAACGCCCATCTTTCGCCCGAAGAGAAACTTAAAATTAATTTTGACCATCCATCTTCCTTCGAGTTCAACCTGCTTATCGACCATATAGATAAACTGAAAAACAATCAAAGTATCGAAATGCCCACATATTCGTATATCACCTGCGGTAGAACTGGAGAAACAACCAAAATAACACCAAAAAAAGTGGTAATTATTGAAGGGATTTTAACTTTTAGTAATCCGCGATTGCGTGATAGAATGGATATAAAAGTATTTGTTGATGCCGATTCCGACGACCGTTTGATGAGAATTATTAAACGCGATATTGTGGAAAGAGGTAGAAACGTTGAGCAGGTTTTACGACATTACGAAACTTTTGTAAAACCGATGCATCTAACTTTTATTGAACCCACAAAACGATATGCAGATATAATTGTGCCACAAGGTGGTGAAAATCAGCAAGCTATCGAAATTTTGGCTTCTAGCATCCGGTTGAGCCTCAATTTTTAATCGATGCCTGTTTATCAACTCCATCCTGAATTTATTGTTTTCCCAAATGCCGAAGAGGCAGAAGACGACGGTCTGTTGGCCATTGGTGGCGACCTCTCTGAGCAACGACTAATTGAGGCTTATGCCTCAGGAATTTTTCCGTGGTACTCCCAAGAGCCAATTTTGTGGTGGTCGCCCGACCCAAGATTTGTGATGAAACCGCAAGATTTCAGGCTCTCTAAAAGCCTTAAAAGAACCTATAAAACTGGCAGGTATGAGGTGAAATTAGATACAAATTTTAGAGAGGTAATTGAAAATTGCTCCAAAATAAAAAGGACGCATGAAGATGGAACATGGATAAATAAAGATATTGTTGAGGCATATACAAAGCTCTGGGATTTGGGGCTTGCTCACTCCGCCGAAACATATTACGAAGGAGAGCTTGTGGGAGGACTTTATGGCGTTTCTTTGGGAAGATGTTTTTTTGGAGAATCTATGTTTCACAAAATGTCTGATGCTTCAAAACTGGCATTTTGGAAATTGTGTGAGTTTCTGGAAGCTCACGATTTTGATATTATTGATAGTCAAATTCATACAACTCACGTAGAAAGTTTGGGAGCCTACTTTATACCCAGAAAAGAGTATCTGAAAATTGTAGAAAACTCAATACAAAAACCTACAATGCAGGGAAAATGGCGGTTTTAGCACAAAGGGTACTAGAATAAAAATTTCACAAAAAAAGTTTTCTCATTCACAAGATTTCAAGGTCTAAATTAGTGAAAAAAATAATAGAATTGTTATAATATCAAATGTAATAATAAAAAAACGTAAATTTGTGCAAAAAAAGATGAACAGAGAAAAACTCATTGAGGCAATTGCAAATAAGCGCTCTTTTTTGTGCGTGGGTCTTGATACTGATATAGAAAAAATCCCACAATTTCTTTTAGAAAAAGAGGATCCAATTTTTGAATTTAACAAAGCTATAATTGATGCAACATGCAAATACGCAGTGGCTTATAAGCCCAATTTGGCTTTTTATGAGGCATTGGGAGCTAAAGGAATGCTGGCTTTGGAAAAAACTGTAAATTACCTAAATTCTCTACCCCAAGAGGTTTTTATAATTGCCGATGCCAAGCGTGGCGACATAGGAAACACCTCCGAGAGATACGCCCAAGCGTTTTTCAATAACCCAGATTCCAAATTCAATTTCGACTCTGTTACGGTGGCACCCTATATGGGCGAGGATTCGGTGAAACCATTTTTGAATTTCGATGGAAAATGGGTAATTCTTTTAGCTTTAACTTCCAACAAAGGTGCTTTCGATTTTCAGTTGGTTCAGTCGGCTGATGGCGAAAAACTTTTCGAGAGAGTTCTCCGAATTTCGTCGCAGTGGGGCAATGATGAAAATATGATGTATGTGGTGGGAGCAACGCAGGCACATATGCTTGCAGATGTTAGGCAAATTGTCCCCGATCACTTTTTGTTGGTTCCCGGCGTAGGCTCGCAAGGTGGTTCTTTGGCTGAGGTGGCTCAATTTGGCATGAATAACAATTGTGGTCTTTTGGTCAATGCATCGCGAAGCATAATTTATGCTGCCCAAGATGAGAATTTTGCGCAAGCAGTCCAAAATGAGGCTGAGAAAATGCAAAAAGAGATGGCACAGCTTTTGGAAGAGTATAGTAAAATATGAAGAAAAAAGTTTTAATTTTAGTTGCATTTATCGTTAGTTTTTCAATAAACACCTTTGCTCAAATTGACGATGAAAGCTTTTGGTACAGAGACCGAAGCGATGAAACAGAGTATGAGGGAATTGTAGAATACGATAAATATAACCCAATTGTTGGTGGCGACTCCGTTCGCTACTGCGGAAAAGTGCCTTGCAATGGCTGGATAAAAGATTACTACGAAGATGGCGAAACCCTGAAACACCAAGGTAGTTACGAAAATGGCAGACTTAGCTCGGTATATAAAAACTACTACGCAAATGGTCAATTAGAGAGGTTTTTCAAAATTAGTGCCAGTGGTGCATCTTCTTCCGTGGAAACATATTTCGAAAATGGCAATAAACACTACAAGGTTGTTTATCGCAGAATGGACATAATTGAGTACGAAGAGTATCAGGAAAATGGAAAGCCTGAAGTTTTGGAAAAAATGGACAAAAAGGGAGTTTATCACCTCTATCAAAAATACTTTTTTCCCAATGGAAATATCTATTCCGAAATGGTTTTGGAAGATAAAGAGAAAAAAGTTTATAGCTATTCAACCTATTTTGAGAATGGCAAAAAGCGAAGCGAGGGAAAAAGGGTTCACCAAAAAGCTACTGGCGACTACATAAAACACCACCGCTGGGTCTATTACAACGAAGCTGGCGAAGTGGTTAAAAGAGAGAACTACTCCTTTGGTGTAATTGTTGAATAATTCAGAAAAATATCCATGCAAAAGAGCAGATGTTCAGTTTTTTTTATTCTATTTCTTGCATATTTTTTGTCTCACACTTCGTGCATAAACAGAGAAAATGACAATGAAGGGAAAACTGTTTTCAGATATAATGAGTCTGCAGGAATTACCACTTTAGATCCGGCATTTGCCCGTGATCAGTCCATAATTTGGGCTTGCAATCAGCTCTATAATGGCTTGGTGCAAATAGATGATAGCATGAGGGTTTTGCCCGCCATTGCTAAAACTTGGGAGATAGATGAGAGTGGCACAAAATACACTTTTTATCTGCGTGATGATGTACGTTTTCACAATACTACATTTTACGATTTTCCAAAAGACAGGGTGGTGAAGTCTTCCGATTTTGAGTATAGTTTCAATAGGCTCATCGACCCCAAAGTGGCATCGCCGGGCTCGTGGGTAATGGGTCAGGTGGCACGAAAAGAGGGTGGCTTTTTGGATATGGAAACCCCCAGCGATACTGTTTTGATAATAAATCTAAAACAGGCATTTCCACCCTTTTTGGGAATATTATCCATGCAATATACCAGCGTTGTACCCCACGAAGTGGTGGAGAAATATGGGGTAGATTTCCGTAATCATCCCGTTGGAACAGGTGCTTTTAGATATAAAATGTGGAAAGAGGGTGTGAAATTGGTATTGGAGAAAAATCCAGACTATTTTGAAGAGTTTGATGGCGAAAAATTACCCTTTATCGATGCTGTGGCGGTTACATTTGTGGTGGACAAGCAGTCGGCATTTTTGGAGTTTGTAAAAGGAAATTTAGATTTTCTTTCGGGCATAGATGCCACTTACAAAGATGAGTTGCTCACCTCATCGGGGAAGCTAAACGAAAAGTACGAAAGCCGTTTCAAGATGCTCACAACGCCGTATTTAAACACCGAATATTTGGGCTTTAATGTGGATACATCTTTGCACAATCCACAAGATAATCCTTTGATGATAAGAGAAATTCGTCAGGCTCTAAACTACGGTTTTGATAGACGGAAAATGATGCAGTTTTTAAGAAACAATATTGGCGAGCCAGCACATTATGGTATGATACCCAGAGGTTTGCAAGGTTTTTCGGAAAATGCAAATTATGGATACACCTACGATACTCACAAAGCTTTGGAGTTACTCAAAGAGGCTGGTTTCCCCAATGGAAAAGGCTTGCCACCCATAAAACTTTCAGTTTCAAACTCCTATTTAGATTTAAGTCAATATATCCAAAGTGAGCTGTCAAGAATTGGAGTGAATATTCAAATTGATGTAAATCCGCCAGCCACTCAACGCGATTTGATTTCGCAATCGAAGTTGGATTTTTTCCGCGGTTCGTGGATAGCCGATTACCCCGATGCCGAAAACTACTTATCACTCTTTTATAGCAAAAATTTCGCTCCAAATGGTCCCAATTATACCCATTTTTCCAATGCCCACTTCGATAAATTATATGAAAAATCTCAAAGCATTGTTAACGACTCGATGCGTTCGCTTTTGTATCGCCAAATGGATAGCATAATAATGTTCGAAGCACCAGTAATAGTGCTATACTACGACCAAGTAGTGCGATTGGTTCAAAATAATATTGAAGGTCTAGGAAACAATCCCATGAACTTATTAAGTTTAAAAAAAGTGAAAATTTTGCAGTAAGTATATAAAATTGAGAACTTTGTCTAAGTTTTGTGGTTTATAAGATGTAAAATTGTAAGTTTGTAATAAAAATAAAAGAGATGAAAAAAATTAGTTTTTTACTTTTAGTAGTTGCCACATTGGCATTCAACACAAGCTTTGCACAAGAGGCAAAAGAAGGCTTGAAATTTACCCATACAAAAGAAGTTGAAGCAACTTCTGTAAAAGATCAATATCGTGCAGGAACTTGCTGGAGCTATTCAGGTTTATCGTTCCTAGAATCAGAATTGCTAAGAACCAAAAAAGGCGAATATGACCTTTCGGAACTTTTTATCGTTCGTATGACATACGAAGAAAAAGCAATTAAATACGTTCGTATGCACGGAACCATCAATTTTGGTGGCGGTGGTGCTTTCCACGATGTTACCAATGTTATTAAAAAATATGGAATTGTTCCAGAAGAGGCATATTTGGGTCTAAATTATGGAACTGATAATCACGTTCATGGCGAATTAGATGAAGTTCTAAAAGCATATTTAGATGCCGTAATCAAAGACAAAAACAAAACCTTAACCACAGCTTGGTTCAGAGGCTATCAAGCTATCTTAGATGCGTATCTTGGCGAAGTTCCAGAGAAATTTACCTATCAAGGAAAAGAATACACACCCATGAGTTTTGCCCAAAGTTTGGGATTGGATATGGATGATTATATCAGCTTAACTTCATTTACTCACCATCCATTCTATGAACCATTTATTATAGAAGTTCCCGACAACTGGGCATGGGATATTGCATACAACTTGCCACTTGACGAGCTAAGCAAAGTAATGGATTATATGATTGAAAAAGGATATTCATTTGCTTGGGCTAGCGATGTTAGCGAAAAAGGATTCTCGTTCCGCAAAGGTGTTGCCTTAGTTCCCGAAACAAATATCGAAGCTATGGACGGTCTTGAAAGAGCAAAATGGGAAAATATGTCGGCTGCCGATAGACAAAAAGAGTTATTCTCATTTGAAACTAAAGTTCCTGAAAAACAAATTACACAAGAAAACAGACAATTGGCTTTTGACAACTACCAAACTCAAGACGACCACGGAATGCATATTACTGGTATTGCAAAAGACCAACACGGAACTAAATATTATATTGTGAAAAACTCATGGAATACAAACAATCCTTACGATGGCTATTTCTACGCCAGCGAAGCTTTTGTTTTGTACAAAACCACTGATATAATGGTAAATAAAAATTCTTTACCAAAAGATATTCTTAAGAAATTGAATTTAAAATAATTTTTATTCATGATAGGCTATCATTTTGGTAGCCTATCATTTTTTTATTGAATGAGAAAGTTACTGTATTCCTTTGCTTTACTTTTTGTTTTGTGCACCAATATTGATGCACAAATTGTTAATATTGAGAACCAAAGGAAGTCCGACACCACCAAAGTTTTGGTAGGAAGTACAGGTCTTTCAATAGATTTTAATAAGAGTACAAGCACCATTTTCACTGCCAAGAATAGTACTAAAATTCAGTATTATCAGAATAAAAATATTTACTTGCTAATGACAGATTTGCAAATGATGCAAATTGATACAGTTAGGTATTTAAACAATGGTTTTATGCATTTGCGATACAACCACAATTTTGATAATGAGTGGCTTATAGCTGAGGCATTTACGCAAGTGCAATTTAATAGAATTCAGAAAATAAACCGAAGGTTTTTGTGGGGTGGTGGAGCAAGATATGTGATTCTGAACAATGAAAAAATAAAGATTCATGCCGGCACGGCTCTTATGTACGAATTTGAACTCTATATTGATGATGTGTATCAGGATATGGTCAGAATGAGCGACTACTTGACTGTAATGTACAAACCCACACCGCATTTCACCTTCCGACTTTCCAGTTATTATCAACCAAGAATAAACCAATTCTCCAACTTCAGAATAAACACCGAAGCATCGGCAGAAGCTGTAATAATTAAGAATTTGAGTTTCAAAACTAAGTTTGAACACTATTACGACTCAAAACCAGCACCTGCAGTGCAGAAAATTTTCTACAGCCTGCACAATGGATTGGTCTGGAGATTTAATTAAATGAAGGATGTTTCATAAAAGCTAAACTGCTACGTTGTTTTCGGAATTGTCATTTTGTATTTGCAAAACTTGTATATTTGTTTCGTAAATAAGAACGTTACCGCCAAGTGTAAGAAACAGACAACGACATAGAAAATTGAAAAGTAAACCATTGTGGAAGGACATAAAAACGAAATATTGACAAGACCAAAAAGCCGACACTTGTGCCGACCCCGATGTTTTATATTTCTTGCCACCACATATTTTTTATGTATAAAAGCAAAACCTTTGAATCTGCCGTCAATTTTGAGTATGGCATTTTAAAATTAAAATTTTATGTATAAAGGAAAATACTTTAATAATATGATAATATTACGTCTTTGTTCAATTAAAACGACAATAGCAAAGACTCGAATAAAAAATATTGTTTGGTATTAAATAATGTATTAAATTTGTAGTCAATCTGATAAAGTGAAATATATTTAATCATTTTCGAGTGATTCGCTACTTGAAAGAAAAAATTAAATGCGAAAAACACTTATCAATTTTTTTTACCAGAGAAAAATTTGACCCGAAAACTCTGAAAAACAAAGTAGGACGTAATTTAAAATTTTTAAAATATGAAAAAGCATTTTTATGGTGTGTTATTAGTTGTAACAACACTATTGGTTGTAGTTTTCGTTTCTTGTAATAAAGAAACAACGATTGAAAAACAAAAAATATTCAAGAAAGCAAGTCTGTTTTAACAATGGAGCCTACATATTCTATAACTGAAATTCAAAGTATTGTTAATGACTTGAAATCAGCCGAAAAGGCTGCACCTGGTTGGTGGGATAAAATAAAAAAATGGTTTAAAAAAACACACAGGCACACATCTTTTTGATAATTGTACAGGTTCTAATCCTTGCGGACCTTGTCCCGGCTTGTGTTTGTATCTTGGTGTAGTAGATGGCACCCCAACAGATGTAGATTATCCAACTCAAGATGATTATAGTAATGCGTTAAGAGTTTTTGGACTTTTTCTAATTCAGAATGAAAAGACAAATGAAGAAGCCATTATGTTTGTTTTCAATAAAGACGTTGAAGATTTTACCATGGATAATTATTTTTATATAGAGAGAGATATTTATGCTAGCGAATCTATAACTGATGAGTTAGAGAAAAATAGTATTATGTTTGTAAAGGGTAAATATAACATCGTATATGATGAAACAACAAAATATTATTATGCCTTGGTAAAAACAATTTTAAAATAATTTTTTGTTGCAGGATTATTATATCCTGCAACAATTTTTTTAAATAGCGAAATGAGAGTTTCTTATTTATTATATTGCATTTTTATTTTCTTTTTTCAGTCATGCACTTTTATTCGTTATATGAATACAAAAGAAATTGCGAATAAAAATGAATGCGAAATAGCCCAATATTTAGAATCTAATAAAATAGATTTTTATGATTATTCTTTTGTTTTATCTGGAATTAGTATAGATTCACTATCTGATGAAAACCATGTGCTTGATTTGTGGAAATACGAGAGAAATACAGAGCAATCTACAATTCAAATTAGAGTCTATAATTCATCTGGAAATTTGATAAATGGCTATACTCAATGCTATGGAAATTTGAATTCTATCAATATTTTATCAGAAAAAAATACAAAAATGTTTCAGAGATTACCAAATAATTATTCTTTATTATTTGAAAATGAATTATCTCTATTAAATATTCAAGAAAAGGTAAAAGATGAAATAAAATTGAAAAGTTCTCGAAAAACGTTCACAGTTGTAATATATTGGAATATTTGGTCAAATTATTTTTCAAAAATTATTTTTCAAAAATTGAAAAAGTATTTGAAAAAATATGAAATGCAAGACGATGTATTAGTTATATTAATAAACACTGATAATGTTCAAAAAAAATAAAAAAAGCTGACACACAAGCCGACAGAAATAAAAAGACAATGACACGGAAACTGAACAGTGACAATGGTTTACAAGACTGAAAGACAGAACACCAGGCGGTAACATATAAAGACTAAACCGCAGTGTAGCGTAGCGGAACTTCGGCTTTAGTCTGTGTTGACAGAAGCATTCGGTAGCCAATTCGGTTTCTCTATGGCGTTTCAATAATTTGGAGTGGTTTTTTTAG
>JAAYKF010000083.1 GCA_012522535.1 Bacteroidales bacterium | reverse complement strand
TGTATTTACCACTCTTATTTTCATATTTTTTAGTGCCTTAGTGCGGTAAAAATACTAAAATAAAATATATAAATGTTGAATATCAATAAGTTACAACCGCACTAAATTAAGGTGGGACAAGTCAGGATTTTATATGCCCCTTGTTTTCTACACATTTCGGCTCCGCTCAATGGTCAGAAATATCTGCATTTGAACCTAATATTTTAGCTTTAAACCTACAAGGTCAAGTCGGAAAGACCTTGCAGGATATGCTCGATAAAACATAAAAATATAGAACTTGAGTAAAAATAAATATACGACCTCTATGAGGTCGTATCGTCTATGATATTATAGTTTTACAAATATTTGAACCCTATGGGTTCAGAGGATGTTGCATTCTTTTTTTGTTTTTCCTTAAGGAAGCAAGACAACGTTCAAGTTCAGTGGTCAGCCGAACCGCCGCCTCACAAGCTCTACTATTCGTCAGACCACAACACGGAAGCACGACAAATTATTTTCCTCAGCATTTTCAATTTTTCGGCTCCCCTGCAGGGTTTGTAAAACGAAAAACTGAAAACAAATTAAAACTAAGCACTAAAAACTTCAAACTCCAAGATTTTTAACTTTCCCCTTTAACGCAATTATCACAGTAAATGAAAAAATTTTGTAATTTTGCATTCTAAAATTTATATAAATTATGTACAGAACTCACAACTGCGGCCAATTAAACATTTCCAATGTAGGACAAAAAACTACGCTTTCGGGCTGGGTGCAACGCTCACGCGACCTAGGCGGAATGACTTTTATCGATCTACGCGACAGATACGGAATTACACAACTAACCTTTAATATGGAAACCAATGCAGAGCTTTGCGAAAAAGCCAGAGAATTGGGACGCGAATTTGTTATCAAAATTAGCGGAAACGTTGTGGAACGCTCCAACAAAAATAAAAATATCCCTACGGGAGAAATAGAAATCATAGTGGAAAATCTTGAGGTGCTAAACGCCTCCAAAACGCCACCCTTCACCATCGAAGAACACACCGATGGAGGAGAGGAGCTACGTATGAAATACAGATATTTAGACCTCCGAAGAAATGTGGTAAAAGAAAATATCATCTTCCGTCATAAACTATCCATCGAAATTAGAAACTATCTTAATAATCTTGATTTTTTGGAAATTGAAACACCAATTCTCATAAAATCTACCCCCGAAGGTGCCCGCGATTTCATCGTGCCATCGCGAATGAACCCCGGTCAGTTTTATGCACTGCCGCAGTCGCCACAAACTTTCAAACAGCTCTTGATGGTTTCGGGATTCGACAAATATTTCCAAATAGTACGCTGCTTCCGCGATGAAGACCTGCGTGCCGACCGTCAACCCGAGTTTACACAAATAGACTGCGAAATGTCCTTCGTGGAGCAAGAAGATATTCTGCAAACTTTTGAAGGGATGACAAAACATCTTTTCAAAAAAGTGAAAAATATTGAATTGAAAGATTTTCCACGAATGCCATATTCTGAAGCAATGAGGTTGTACGGCAGCGACAAGCCCGATATCCGCTTTGGAATGTGCTTTAAAGATGTTACGGAAGTGGTAAAAGGAAAAGATTTTAAAATCTTCGACGATGCTCAATCTATTCTGGGAATTGTCGCTCCGCAATCTGCCACATACACACGTAAGCAAGTTGACCAGCTAACAGATTTCGTGAGACGACCACAAGTGGGTGCTTCAGGAATGGTTTATATTAGATACAACGAAGATGGAAGTTTGAAATCGTCGGTGGATAAATTTTATTCGGAAGATGATTTGAAAAAAATAGCCGAAAAAATGGAAGCACAACCCGGCGACCTGATGCTATTGCTTTCAGGAGATACTGAAAAAACACAAAAAGCACTTTGCGAACTACGATTAGAAATGGGCAATCGTTTGGAACTACGCCCTGCCGATAAATTTGCACCCCTTTGGGTAGTCGATTTTCCACTCTTGGAATGGGACGAAGAAACAGAACGCTTCTACGCCAAACACCACCCATTTACAGCCCCAAAAGCCGAAGATTTTGAGTTGATGAAAACCAATCCCGGGGAGGTTAGAGCCAATGCCTACGACCTTGTAATAAACGGCTCCGAAATTGGCGGTGGTTCCATTAGAATTTCAGATAAAGACCTACAAAATGATAATTTTGAACTTCTTGGATTTACAGCCGAAGAGGCACATCAACAATTTGGTTTCCTATTAGACGCATTTGAATATGGAGCACCACCACACGGCGGAATAGCCTTCGGTTTTGATAGACTTTGTGCCGTTATGTCGGGTGTGGAATCTATCCGCGATTTTATTGCATTCCCAAAAAACAATCACGGACGTGATGTGATGATTGACGCACCTTCAGCAGTAGCCCAAGAGCAGTTAGACGAACTTAATATTAACACTAAAGAAATCACCGAATAATGAAGGATAATCTTGTAGTTTTCAACACTTTAAGTCGAAAAAAAGAGGCTTTCAAATCCATAAATCCCCATAGAGTGGGAATGTATGTTTGTGGTCCCACAGTGTATGGCGACCCACACCTTGGACACGCACGCCCTTCAATCACTTTCGACCTCATTTTCAGATACTTAGAACATCTTGGTTATAAGGTTAGATATGTTAGAAATGTAACCGACGTGGGGCATTTGGAAAATGATGCCGATGAAGGTGAAGATAAAATAGCAAAAAAAGCCAGATTAGAGCAAATAGAACCCATGGAAGTGGCTCAATACTACACAGATAGCTACCATTTTGCCATGGACAAATTAAACGTAAAACGACCCTCCATCGAGCCAAGAGCTTCTGGTCATATAATTGAACAGATGGAAATTGTGGAGCAAATTTTAGAAGCTGGATACGCCTACGAATCCAACGGCTCCATATATTTTGATGTGGAAAAATATGATAAAAACTACAAATATGGAGTTTTGTCGGGACGAGTTTTAGAGGAACTTATTGCCAACACTCGCACTTTGGACGGTCAGGACGAAAAACGCAACCCTGCCGATTTTGCCCTTTGGAAAAAAGCATCACCAGAACATATTATGCGTTGGAAATCGCCATGGAGCGTAGGTTTCCCTGGATGGCATTTGGAATGTTCAGCCATGAGCCATAAATATCTTGGCGATGAATTTGATATCCACGGTGGCGGAATGGACCTCCTTTTTCCACACCATGAGTCGGAAATTTGTCAGTCGCAAATAGCACATGGACAAAACCCTGCAAAATATTGGATACACAACAATATGATTACTGTAAATGGTCAAAAAATGGGAAAATCTTTGGGCAACTTCATCAATTTGGAAGAGTTTTTTGAAGGCTCACACAAACTCTTAGAAAAAGCCTACTCGCCCATGACCATACGCTTTTTTATACTTCAAGCACACTATCGTAGCACTGTGGACTTCTCCAACGAAGCTCTACAAGCCACAGAACGCGGATTGAGCCGACTGATGCAAGCTTCCGAAACTTTAGAAAAGCTGAAAGCTTCGGACAAATCTACCGAAAACGTTCAAGAGCTCAAAAGTGCAATGTACGAAGCCATGAACGACGACTTCAACACCCCCATTCTCATAGCACATCTATTTGAAGCTGTGAGGATTATAAACTCGGTGAAAGATAATAAAGCTTATTTAACAGAGACCGATTTGAATGAACTGAAAAGTGTTTTCAACACCTTTGTTTTCGATATTTTAGGAATGAAAAAAGAGAGCGACGAAAGCGGCTCAAACCAAATAACAGAAGGACTGATGGAGCTAATTTTGGATATTCGTGCCAAAGCTAAAGAAAATAAAGATTGGACTACCTCCGACAGCATTCGCAACAAGCTCAACCAGCTGAATATCAATGTAAAAGACACCAAAGATGGTGCTGAATGGTCAATTGAAAATTAAAATTATGAGAAATATATTAATACTGATAAGCCTATCGCTTCTAATTCTAACCTCTTGCGGAGGTGGTAAAAAGGATGGCGATATGAAAAATGGTCAAGAAGCCGAAATAATAAAATTGGAAAAACCACAATTTGATGCCGATAGTGCCTTCTATTTTGTGGAAAAACAGGTGGAATTTGGCACCCGTGTTCCGGGAACAAATCCACATAAACTGTGTGGCGACTGGCTTATTAGCACCATGGAGCAATTTGCTGATGAGCTTGTAGTTCAGTCATTTACAGCACGACTTTACAACAATGAAATGAAAAATGGAAGAAATATAATCTCCATTTTCAATCCCGATGCAAGGTCCAGAATATTGCTGGGTGCACACTGGGATACCCGTCCATATGCCGACCACGACCCCAATCCAGAAAACCACAACAAACCCATAGATGGTGCCAACGACGGTGCCAGCGGTGTGGGTGTTTTGATGGAAGTGGCCAGACAGCTGAGCATAAAACAGCCAGAAATTGGAGTAGATATTATCTTCTTCGATCTTGAAGATTGGGGAGAGCCACAAAGCACACAATCCGACAAAGAAGATACTTGGTGCTTGGGTTCGCAACATTGGTCCAAAAACTTACATAAACCAGCCTACAATGCCCGTTTTGGAATATTATTAGATATGGTTGGAGCCCCCAATGCAAAGTTTGCCAAAGAGGGAACCTCAACCTACTACGCACCCGACATTGTAAACAAAGTTTGGGACATTGCAGCACAGTTAGGTTTTTCCGAAAACTTCATCTCAACCTACGCCCCATCAATTGTTGACGACCATATGTATGTTAATAAATATGCACAAATTCCAATGATTGATATTATCCAATATGAGCCAAGCTCCAGAACATATTTCAATCACAATTGGCACACCATGGAGGACAATATGGACGGAATAGATAAATTTACCCTGCAAAAGGTGGGTCAAGTGGTCTTGGCAGTTATTTATAACGAAAAATAAAAATACATTTTTATTGTCATACCAATATTGGTATCCAAATAAGTTAAAAAGTAGAAATTATGACATCTAATATTTGTCAATACCCTTTTTGAGTTATTCTAACTCGAAAAAAAGTATTATTTTTGTCAAAAATTATAAAGATATGATTAAGCGAACCCCTATTATCGACATTATTAAAAATTCAGACAAATTAGTTCTCAATGAAGAGATTAATATAAAAGCTTGGGTTAGAACCAAACGCGGAAATAAAGGAATTATGTTTTTGGCCGTAAATGATGGCTCCATAATCCACAACGCTCAAATTATTATTGATGTTCCCAATTTTGATGATGCCCTTTTGAGAAGCATCACCACTGGTAGCTGTGTTTCTGTAAATGGAATTTTGAAAGAATCGCCAGCCGCAGGTCAATCGCACGAAATTCATGCCACCGAAATTGAACTGTATGGCACCGCCGACCCCGAAAAATATCCACTTCAAAAAAAGGGACACTCCATGGAATTTCTTCGCGAAATTGCACACCTACGTCCACGTACAAACACCTTTGGAGCGGTTTATCGCATTCGTCATCATATGACTTTTGCCATTCATAAATTTTTCAACGACAGAGGTTTCTTCAACGTTCACACGCCCATTATCACAGGCTCTGATGCCGAAGGTGCTGGAGCTATGTTCAGAGTTACAACCCTTGATATGAACAATTTGCCAAAAACTGAAGATGGAAAAGTTGACAACAGCAAAGACTTCTTTGGTAGAATGGTGAATCTAACAGTTTCAGGTCAGCTGGAAGCCGAACTTGCAGCCATGGCACTGACACAAGTTTATACCTTCGGACCCACTTTTAGAGCCGAAAACTCCAACACACCCCGACACCTTGCCGAGTTCTGGATGATAGAACCCGAAGTGGCTTTCAACGACATAAACGACAATATGGACTTGGCGGAAGACTTTATAAAATACTTAGTTCAATACGCTTTAGACAACTGCATGGACGACCTTGAGTTCTTGAACAAAATGTATGACAAAGAGCTTATTGAAAGACTAAAGGCTGTTAATGCTGAACCATTCGTTAGAAAAACATACACCGAAGCAGTGGAGATTTTACAGCAAAGCGGTCAAAAATTTGAATACCCTGTTGACTGGGGCTACGACCTACAATCGGAACACGAAAGATATTTGGTGGAAAAACATTTTGGAAAACCTGTTATCCTCACCGATTACCCTAAAGCCATTAAAGCCTTCTACATGAAGCAAAACGAAGATGGTAAAACAGTTAGAGCCATGGACGTTCTATTCCCAAAAATTGGAGAAATTATTGGAGGTTCGCAACGTGAAGACAATTTAGAAAAACTTAGCCAATGGGCTAAAGAGCAGGGAGTTCCAGAAAAAGATATTTGGTGGTACTTAGATACTCGCAGATTTGGATCGGGACCACATAGCGGCTTCGGACTTGGATTTGAAAGACTTATACTTTTCATAACAGGAATGTCCAACATCAGAGACGTGATACCCTTCCCAAGAACACCCCATAATGCCGAATTCTAATTTTGCTCTTTTCAGTTTTAATTTGTATATTGCAAACTAATAAAGCATCAAATTCATCATATGATTAGGCAAACCTTAGAACAAAAACAACTTCAAAAACTTTCGCCACAGCAGATTATGCTGATGAAACTTATTCAAGTGCCTGTGGCTTCGCTGGAAGAGAGAATCAAGGAAGAGATAATGGAAAACCCAGCTCTGGAAGACCTCGATGACCCTGCCACAAGAGAAATTGACCAAGATGAAAAATCAGAATACGAAGATGAACACGATGAAGACGGAAAAGATGATGAATTTGAACTAAGCGACTATCTTGATGAAGACGATTATGATGGAGATAACTACAAATTGCGAACAAATAACACATCGGCAGACTATGATTTTAAGGAAATTCCAATGGCCGACAGTTCCAGCTTTCACGATTTTCTTATGGCACAAATTGGGCTCTTCCCCATCAACGAAAAACAAGAGATAATTGCACAATATATTATTGGTAACATAGAGAGCTCTGGATACCTAGAAAGAGAAATATACTCCATTGTTGACGACCTTGCTTTTAATCAAAATATTAGTGCCACAGAAGAAGAGGTGGAATATGTTCTAAAAGAGATAATTCAAAAATTAGACCCACCCGGAATTGGTGCACAAAACCTGCAAGATTGCCTTTTAATACAACTAAAACGACATGAAAATCCATCCAATAAAGATGTTATTTTAGCCACCACAATTATTGAAGACTATTTTACGGAATTTACCAAAAAACATTACGAGAGAATTTTAGCCCGACTAGATATAAGCGAAGATGAGCTTAGAAAGGCAATGGACGAAATCCTCAAATTAAATCCCAAACCAGGTGGCTCCGTGGACAAGTTTTTACCCAGCGAATATATAATTCCCGATTTCACAATTATGGTGGAAGACGATGAATTGGAAATAAGCTTAGACTCTAAAAATCTGCCCGAACTGAAAATAAAACGCTCTTATACTAATATGCTCGAAAATGCTACTAATAAGCAGCAAAAGGCAGAAACAATAGAGTTTATAAAACAAAAAATAGATTCGGCTAAATGGTTTATAGAAGCCATAAGTCAAAGATATAGAACATTGGAAAAAACAATGACAGCAATAGCCGAATTTCAAAAAGAGTTCTTTATTACAGGAGACGAAACCAAACTCAAACCCATGATTCTAAAAGATATAGCTGAAATAGTCGATTTGGATATTTCAACTGTGTCAAGGGTGGCAAATAGCAAATATGTACAAACACCTTTTGGAACATATCTCTTGAAATATTTCTTCTCCGAATCGCTCACCAATGAATCTGGCGAAGAGGTTTCAACACGAGAGGTAAAGCAAATTCTAACCAATATAGTTGATGCCGAAGACAAAAGAAAACCTGTTACAGACGAAAAATTAGCCGCAATACTAAAAGAAAAAGGATATAATATCGCACGCCGAACCGTGGCTAAATATCGCGAGCAACTAAATATTCCTGTTGCCCGACTTCGGAAAGAAATCTAAAAATGGAAAAAATAGCCAAAATTATCTCCGTTATATTACATCCAGTTTTGGTAGCATTTTGGGGCTTCGAGATAGTTTTGTTTCGCATGAACCCTCTCTTTATCAACGACAAAGCAAAAATATTACTCTCCATAATTGCACTGGGCTTTATGGTTATAATACCATTTGCAATAATAGTTTTAGGTTACTATATGAGGGTGTTTCCCTCATTACAATTTGAAAAAAAAGAACAGAGATATTTACCCGTTATACTTTCAGCTTTCTCATTTTATATATTCTACTACTTTCTTTCGCAATACAAACTTTTCACCTTTTTACAACTCTACACCCTTACAGCAATACTAATTATGGCAACAGCTTTGCTAATTAGTTTCTTCTGGAAAATCAGCCTGCACTCGCTAGCAATGGGAGCCATTACAGGAATGCTTATAGGACTTTCGTTCAGGTTTAATATGTTCATACTACCCGAACTTATACTAACAATTCTTCTGTCGGGACTTGTTATTGGCTCACGACTTTTTCTGAACGTTCACAATAGATCACAAACATATATTGGGTATTTAGTGGGCTCGATTGGAATAATAACGGCATTTATACTTTTTTAACCCCTATGGGTAAACATTAACCCTCTGATGGAACTACAAGTTTTAGAGTGATTTTGTTTGATACAAATCTTATTTTATAAACGTTCGATCCTTTCAAATTCAAGGAAAAATAAGAACATAATGTTTTTCTAATCAGCATTACAGATAGATATAAAATATCCATAACCTATCCATATTTTCTTCGAAATTCTGTTGGCGGTAAAGACATATTATGGCATAATGTGTTGTTACTCAAAACAAATTTAAGTGTTACTATAAAATCTGATTGATATTAATCATAATAAACTATTTTTCTGTTTATTACATCTGTCAGCTCTGAGTGTGATAATCGTTCCTCTCTATAAATATAATTCCCCTTTTTGTCGAATTTATTGTAATATTCAATTTTTATATTTTCCCCCTTTTTGCCTTCGTCATCAGGCATACGGGTCATCAATTTATTTTCTGGAAGTGTGTATAAATCAAATTTCCATGTTTTTTTCTTTCTCGATGCTTTTGTCTCGATATAATAATCTTGATCTGAACTATAATTATACTCTTTGAATATTAATCCGTCATCATTGTATAGCCTTTTTATGATTTTATTTGCATTTTCAAAAACATATTCTTGTAAGCATGAATTTTCATCATAAAAATATCTATAAGACCATGCTGTATCCATTTTGTTATCAAATTTTATTTTGGCAATATGCTTACCATCAGTATCATATAAATATTTGAAAGTTGATATTACAGAGTCGTTATAATTAGATTTCTCGATGATGGAAATGCAATTATCAGATTTTTCTTCAATTATTTCATATTTTGAATAGTGTGAAGAGACACCAATAAGCTGTCCATTCTCGCTAAATTCATAAATCATTGGTGGCTCCGAGCCAAATATCTTGTTTTCATCATACCATTGGTGATGATAAATTAGTTTTCCTTTTTCGTCGAAAAGCAGTGTGTCGATTGTTGAAGGCTTAATATTATTTTCTTCATGTTTTTTGTTCGTTTCGTAGCTCCATTTTTCGATAACAACAGATTTTACATTGCCCTGCAACTCGTAAAACATCATTTCAAATGATTTTTCACTACAATTGATTTCCTTATCTGTGCTACATGAGAACAGTAAAAACAATAAAATTAAAAACGAATAGAGGCTGATTTTCATAATATCTTGTATTTTACATTTGTTTAAAAGAGAAACAAATATAAAACTTTTGACAATATAAAATTAAGATTTCAAAAAAACTCTAATCCCAATCCTCAGCAACAAGAAGCATTTTGCCGTTTTTTCCTGCCGAAAGTGTGAGGTAATGCCCTTTTACCTTATATTTTTTTACCTTGGAAAGAAAGTTTTTAAAGGCATCTTCCAATTTCATCGCTTCATCACAAAACATCATGGTACTCATGGCTTCGCCAAAACGAATGCCACTGCACATTTTTGTTTTCACTTTAAAATTAATCACATTGCAACCCATGCTTGCATGTCCGCCTTTTTCTATTTGTGTAAAATCTATAAAAGCTCCAAGTTTCATCATCTCCTCTTTGGAGAAATCTTGAAATTCAACTAACATCCATTTACGTTTCAATTTGTCTTGCGATTTTGAGCCTGCAAAGGCGTACGAGGCGATTAATAGGCTTAAGCTTAGCATTAAAATAAGTTTTGTTCTCATTATCTAAATATTTAAAATTAACAATCTGACTGCTAAACAAACAATATGCCACAAAAGTTTTACGTGTGATGAAACATAATTATATTTGCCTTGTTTTAATGATAGAATCTGACAAAATGGAAAAATATTTGATAAAAAACATGGTTTGTCATCGCTGTGTTTTAGCTGTGCAAAGCGAATTTGAGAAAATTAATGCCAAAATTTCGACTATTAAATTGGGTGAAGTTGTTTTGAAAGAGAATCTTAATGAGCAACAAAAACAGGATATCGAAAACTCGCTTACACAAATTGGTTTTGAAATTATAAACGACAAAAGGAGACAGATTATTGACAAAATTAAAACCATAATTATCGAAATGGTACACTATGGAAAATATGATATTAATGCCAATTTATCCGATATTTTAAGCCGTGAGGTAAACTACGACTACAACTATTTGTCCAATCTTTTTTCGGAAATTGAAGGCGTAACCATTGAAAAATACCACATTGCACAAAAAATAGAAAAAGTTAAAGAACTTCTGGTTTACGACGAACTTTCGTTGAGCGAAATTGCATTCAAACTCAACTATTCTAGTGCAGCCTATTTGAGCAATCAATTTAAAAAAACAACAGGTTTAAGTCCAAGTCATTTCAAGAATATGGGAAAAGACAAACGAAAACCTTTGGATAAAGTGTAAACTTTACAAATCTTTCCCAAAATTGTGTAACAACAATTATATCTATTGTATCTAATTTTGCATAAAAAAATAGATATGTCAACAACAATAGAACCCATAATACTTCTTATCGAGGACATGCAAAGCGACCATTGCACCATTATTATCGAAAAAGAATTGTCGCAAATTGCTGGTCTTGAGGATTTTAAGGTGGAATTTAATAATAATAGAGCTTTAATATATTCCAACAAAGCCAGCATAGCTACAGATGCAGTAAAAAGAATTAAATCTTTAGGCTATGGAGTTACGTCAATAAAAACCACTTTCCCCGTTTTGGGACTCTCCTGTGCATCGTGTGCGAGCAGTGCCGAAACTATTACCGGACACACAAAAGGAGTTATTTATTCGGCAGTGAATTTTGCAAATTCAAGTCTAAATGTGGAATATTTGCCAAATATGCTCACACCTTACGACATTCAAAAAGCTGTCCGTTCGGTGGGTTTCGATTTGCTTATCGAAGACGAAAGTACCGAAATGGACACCCTTGAAGCTATTCACAAAAAGAAATTGAAAGATTTGCGTTTCAAAACTACATTTGCAATCCTAATGTCAATACCGGTTATTGTGGTGGGAATGTTCTTTATGAATATGCCTTTTGCAAATCTGATTATGTTTGCTTTTGCAACACCAGTGCTGTTTTGGCTTGGTCGCGATTTTTATATTAATGCGTGGAAACAAGCAAAACGTAAATCGGCAAATATGGATACTTTGGTGGCATTGAGCACAGGAATTGCATATCTTTTTAGTGTTTTCAATATGTTGATGCCCAGTTTTTGGACCTCAAGGGGCTTGGAAGCACATGTATATTTTGAAGCTGCAGCCGGAATTATAGGTTTTATTTTGTTGGGCAGACTTTTGGAAGAAAAGGCAAAAAGTAATGCCTCATCAGCAATAAAAAAACTTATGGGCTTGCAACCAAAGAGTGTTACAGTGGTTTTGCCCAATAACGAATATCAAGAAAAATCGATTGCGGAGATTGAAGTAGGAGAACATATTTTAGTTAAACCCGGCGAAAAAATTGCCGTTGATGGCAAACTTATTTCTGGAGACTCTTATGTGGATGAAAGCATGCTCAGTGGTGAGGCAATCCCTGTTTCTAAGGCAGAAAGTGACAAAGTTTTTGCTGGTACCATAAATCAAAAAGGCAGTTTTGTCTTCGAGGCTGAAAAGGTGGGCAAAGAGACTGTTTTAGCTCATATTATAAAAGCTGTTCAAGAAGCACAAGGGAGTAAAGCTCCGGTGCAAAAAATGGTGGATAAAATTGCCGCCGTTTTTGTACCTGCGGTGATGATTATTGCCGTTTTGACCTTTGTTTTATGGGTAATTTTTGGTGGTAGTAGTGGCGTTGTTCACGGACTTTTGGCTGCCGTAACTGTACTCGTTATTGCTTGTCCTTGTGCCTTAGGATTGGCAACTCCAACGGCTATTATTGTAGGAATTGGTAAAGGTGCCGAAAAGGGAATTTTGATAAAAGATGCCGAAAGTTTGGAACTTGCTAAAAAAATTGACACCATAGTTTTAGACAAAACAGGAACTATTACCGAAGGTAAACCAGTGGTAACAAACGAGCATTTTGTTGAAGATAACGAAAATATCAAACAGATACTTTCTTCCATCGAAAAGCAATCGGAACACCCATTGGCAGATGCCATTGTAGCTCACTTAAATATGGAGCAAAATTTGAATTTTGAACAATACGAAAGCATCACCGGAAAAGGTGTTAGGGTTAAATCTGAGAATGAAGAATATTTTGTGGGAAACAAAACCCTATTAAGCGAAAATGGCATTGAAATTTCGGAAGAATTAGACAAAATTGCCAACGGGTGGAGTAGAGAAGCAAAAACTATTACATGGTTTTCCGATTCAACAAAAGTTTTAGCAGTTTTAGCCATTAGCGATAAAATCAAAGAGACCTCCATCGAAGCCATTAAAGATTTGAAAGAGTCTGGAATCGAGCTATATATGCTCACTGGCGATAATTATGAAACAGCACAAGCAATGGCTAATTTGGTGGGAATTGAAAATTATCAAGCCCAACTTCTACCTCAACAAAAGGCTGATTTTGTAACCAAATTACAAGAGCAAGGAAAAGTTGTAGCCATGGTGGGAGACGGAATTAACGACAGTACAGCCCTTGCCACTGCCGATGTGAGTATTGCCATGGGCAAAGGTAGCGATATTGCCATGGATGTGGCAAAAACTACCATAATTTCCTCCGACTTGAGAAAAATAAACCAAGCCATAAAATTGTCCAAACACACTGTTACAACCATAAAACAAAACCTTTTTTGGGCATTTATCTACAATCTAATTGGCATTCCCATCGCAGCTGGAATCTTATATTCTGTAAATGGTTTTATGCTTAACCCAATGATTGCAGGAGCAGCAATGGCATTTAGTAGCGTAAGCGTTGTTAGCAACAGTTTGCGACTGAAATTTAAAAAAATAGATTAATCTTAAACAAATAATATCATGGAAAATAAAATATTAAAATTCAAAACTAATCTTAATTGCGGTAGTTGTATAGCCTCAGTAAAACCTCATTTAGAAGCCTTAGAAGGTTTGATAAACTGGGAAGTTGACACCGCTAATGCAGACAAAATATTAAGCATAGAAACCGACAAGCTTTCGGAAGAAGAAATTATTGAAACTGTAAAAAATGCTGGATATAATATTGAGAGATTATAATATTATACCGATTAAGTAAATATAGCGGAAATGAATTGGGGTTAAAGCAAATCTAGTGGACTCTTTATTTTTAATTTTGATATATCAGTAATATGGGTGTAAATCTCGGTAGTTTTTATAGATTGATGTCCAAGTAACTGCTGAATAAATCGTATATCAGTGCCAGCT
>JAAYKF010000082.1 GCA_012522535.1 Bacteroidales bacterium | reverse complement strand
CTTTGGCATCATATAAATTTGCAAGTTTTAGATTACAAAGATACAAAATCTTGCATTAATATCAAAGCCTTTTGTGTGTTAAATTATTGATAATCAAATAGATGTGTGGTTTTTAAGGGACGACTATTTATTTATATCGCTTGTATATCTGTATTAGTTTTACCGATTAGTAGAATAATTAAATAGTTTGGACTATTTAATTATTAGAATTGGTATTATAAGATTCACCATCTTGTAGCACTATGAAATTGTGTTCGGGAAATATCTTTTCAAACATTTCGGGTGCTTCGGTGTGGATGGGAATTATTCCCACTTTGGGATTAATGGTGTCAAATACAGATTTCAATGTATCAATATCAGCATGACCGCTAGTATGCAAATGTGTTAAATCGTATGGTCTAAGAAAATTAGCCATATCGCTGTTGTAGCCAGAGCTTTCGCTATGCAAGTATCCGCTCCACATTGAGAAATATAACTTTGTTTTATCAAGTTTGGAATATTTGTCCAATAGTGGCTTAAAGGCTTGGTTGGAGCGAATAAGCATGCAAAATCCATGTCTGTTTAGGTAGGATTCAAGTCCTTCATTGAAATAGTACACATTATTTCGTCTATTTAAATCGAAAAAACGTGCTGCAGGATTTGCCACCTGTTCATAATCTACATCATAGAAAGAGGAGTGATGTTTGTGATTTTTTGAGACGATTTTTAAAATTTCAGCCTGATATTTATCACAAACAAAGCTGCGTTTACTCTTTTTAGTAGCGTGATAAAGTCCGAAGATTCTATCAATATTGGTAGAAGAAGTAAGAACAAAATTGTATTTGTTCTTTTCAAACTCTTTTACAAATTGGCTTTGCAACTCCATTTCTGATTTCTCAGGTGCTTTTGTACGTTGAATATTTGAGCCTTCGGAGATAATATAATCGATGTTTTATGCATAAGCTCTTAATGTTTTTAGCAAAGCTTTACCCCTAAAACCATGCCCTCGAAAATCGCCTGTGTGAAGTATGCGTTTGCCCTCGGCCTCTATAATAAACATATAGGCATCAAAAGCTGAATGGTCAACAAGTAGGGGTATTACGGTAATTCCGCCAACTTTGATTTTTTGAAGTGCCTCAAAAGTAGTAATTGTTTTTGTACGTTGGAGTAGATTTTTGTTTTTATCAGATTCAGTCCGATCCTTAATGTAGGTAAGTCTCTTTGTATAATGTTGGTAAATTTCGAGTGCCGTTTTTCCTAAATAGATGGGCAAGTCGTCAAGTGCTTCAATAATTTTGCCAATATGGTCGGCGTGGTAGTGGGTGATAAATAGGGCGGACTTTGAGCTATCGCCGCATGTAAGACCCTCAATGGGGTGCAAAGAAATTTTCTCTGCACCCGGCAGCTGCTCGCCAAAGTCTATAAAAACTTTATAGCCGCTACTTTCAATTTCGCATACGCAACCGCCAATTTGATTGCTGCCTCTATGGATTTGGATTTTCATATTATCAAGGGTTTTAGATTTTTTTCAGAGGTATAATTATAAGTTGTGTTAATCTAAAGCTTTAGTAGTATTTTGAATATTACTTTATTCTTTCTGTTATTGCTTCTATGCTTAGGTTTTCCTTATCAATTATTTGATATTCGATAATATTATTTTCGTAAATAAGAGTATTATTAAGAATGCATACAAATATTTTTAATTTAGACTTTATCTTAAACTTTATCTTATTCTCGTTTCTGGAAAAATAATCTAATGCATCTTGGTATTTCCCTTCTAAATTTTCTATGGTGTTTTCTAATCTTACCTCTGTTGTATTATCGCTATTTTTGATAATATTGATATAGTAATTTATTCCACAATTTTCATCATCACATAATAATTTTAGAAAATATTTTGTGCAAGTATTTACATTGCCAAATTTAAACTCAATCAAATGAGTTCTTTTAAACTCTTTCTCGTATTTTTTGTATAGAGCTAAGTCAACACTAGCAGATCTGCCATTTGAATCTATCTTGGGCTTGTCAGTACTAAATCCAGAATATTTTTCTATAGTTGGTGTTTCTATAGAATAATAAAACTCATTTTGGTTTTCAATTTCTCGCACAAGCAATAATCTAGCTTCTTGTTCGCTGATTCGTATTGAGTTATCACGATATTTTGGGAATATCAATTTGCTTTCATGTGATTTTATTTCATTTTCACAACTAATATTTCGCAATTCTAGTAAACTTTTTTTGATTAAATCTTCTACGTTATTCATGTTTTCGTGTTTTTAATTAATAATGTTTTTTTCCAGAACACGTCGTTCCTATATACTAATACGTTTAATTTTCTTAATGGAAATAAACTAAGCAAATTTGTGAGTGAAAATAGCTGTTTTTAGTTGTGCCAATTGTGATAAATAATTAGCCTAAACTGTGATGTTTTTCCAATCGGTATTAAGTCTCTTTGCAATATTAGTGAAAATAGTGATAGGATATTGATGTGCAAAAAAAAGACCAAAATTGATTTTGGTCTTTTTTTATGTTTTGTGTTATGTTCAAATATTAATTTATCCTTTTTGGTGTAGGCATTTTGGCTTCACGTTCTTCAGCTTTTTTCAGCCACTCTGGAAGTTTAGTGGCAAGCCATTCATCTTTTTCCTTTTTCAGTTTTGGAATATCAAGTCCTAAGTAAACTTGAGCTTTCTCTTTTGTGCTAATATCGGGCATTTTCACCTCATCTGTATATCCTAATTTTGCCAGCAGGCGAGCAGTTTCTACCCTTGCCATAGATGCTTTGTCCATTCCGGCAGCAAGTATTCTCAAGCACTCAACAGGGGCGTGGAAAGCGCCACCATGACTGGCTGCAACATAGTCCCATCTCCATTGAGCTGCACGCAGATGTTTATGAATTGGTTTCATTTGCTCGTCGGTAGCACCTTTTTCCAGTGCAAATGCTGCTTCGATATGAGCTTTTACAAGCATATCTTCCAAAGCTATTTTTTGTTCAAAAACTTTATCTTGTCTGTCGTAAACATTTTTAATAAGTTCATCTTTGTTTTCGCGGTGACAAACCATACAAGAGTTTTCTATATTGTTCAAAGGACTTTGAATTTTGTGATCGGTTATTTTCTGGCTACCTTCTGTTTTGTAGGGCATATGGCAGTCGGCACACGAAACTCCACGCTCGTAGTGAATACTATGTGTAAAAAGTTCATAGTCGGGGTGTTGTGCTTTAATCATGGGTGTTTTGCTCAATTGGTGTGTCCAGTCGGTGAAACCAATGGCATCGTAATATTCTTCAGCACCTTCCACTGTCAAACCATTATCCCAAGGGAATGTAACATATTTGTTTTCATCTTTGAAGTAATATTCCACGTGGCACTGGGCACAAACCATTGTACGCATTTCGTTCATGGTATATTTTTTATAATCGATACCCATACGATCTTTTGCTTCAATGTGGGGTAGTTGCGAAACACGTAATTCTTGATTTTCAGGGTTATGGCAGTTGGCACAGCCTATTGGGTTTACCACCTCTGAAAGTTTAGAAGCCCATTTTGATGAGAAAAAGTTTTCGGCACCAATCTCTTTGTACATTCTTGGCACATCGGGTCCTTTACATGTCCAGCAGCTGGAGAATTGTGGTCCATCTTCATCATTTTGTGGAGTTCCAGTTCTTAGAGTGTTGTGAATGTCGGTAATGGCATAAACGTGTCCACGTGGTTGGTTGTAGTCCATGGCAAATGCATATCCAGCAAATAGAATTACCACTCTTGGGTCTTCACCTAAAACGTCTCTCATGGAGCTACCATTATATTTAGATGTAAAAGAGGTGTCGGTCATTTGCATATATGTTGCATATTCGCGAGGATATGATTTTCCCCACCACTCGTTGCGTGGTTCAAATTCGTCCAATTCATATTGTGGAACGTTCATCACTGTTGCTTCGGTTCGTCTTTGTATTATTGTAGAGGCAAATAAGCCCAATACAAAAACTATAAATACTGTTCCAAAAAATAAACCCCATCCTATCCAAGGTTTATCGCTAACTAATTTGTTCAGATTAAACTTCATAATACGTTTTTATGTTTTGTTGTTTTAATGTTTACTTTATTTTCTTTTTGTTCCTGTAAGTTTTTGTAGCCATTGTGGCACTGGCGACTCAGGCACTGGTGCGTAGCTATATGGCGTTGCCGACAAGCTTTTTACACGTCCGTGCGGAACTTCGCGGTGGCAATCCCAGCATTGTTTGCCGTTGCCGTGTTTAACATCTTTGTACGAAACGTTGGTGCCTACCAGCTCGCCAGTTCGTTCGTGGCATCTAATGCAATTTTCTTGTACAACTTTGCGACCAGGTTCCAACATCCTAATGGATTGATCGTAGCCACGTATGGTAAATATTGCGGAGTGTCGCAAACCATCTTTGGCTTTAAAATAATACGTCCTGAAAAAGTTGTCTTGCGGAACATGGCAATCCATGCACACAGCACGTTCGTTGTGAGACGACTGACGCCAAGTAACATACTCGGGACGCATTATGTGGCAGTTGACACAGGTTTTAGGATCATCAGACAAATATGTCCAAGCCTTTGATACATAAAAAATGTAAAACCCCATTCCAGTTATAACTCCTAAAAGAATAATAACAGAAATTCGCCATTTTTCTGGAGGATATACACTTCTTATACTTTTTACTATATTTGTAATTATTTTCATGCCAACAAAAATATAACGTTGTGAATTATGAAACAATACATTAAAAGAAATTTAGAGGGCTTCTTAATAGTGGTCTTCTTGCTTGTAAATCAGGCAGTTGCACAGTCGCAAGAAAGTGTTTTGAAATTTGGAACAGAAATTAGGCCTCGAACAGAGTTCAGACATGGCTATAATTTGCCCATAAACAGTGCCAATGAGTACGCATTTTTTACTTCACAAAGGAGTAGAATTTTCCTAGGAATTGAAAAATCTAAGGTAGAAGTGAAATTAACTGGACAGGATATTAGAGTTTGGGGAAGTGCTCCTTTGCAAACTTTGAGTGATGGACATTTTTCTGTTTACGAAGCATGGGCAAAGTATAATTTTAGCCCAAAACTCAACATTCAGCTTGGACGACAGGAGTTGAGCCTGAACGATGAACGTGTTTTTGGTGCTGCCAATTGGAATCAGCAAGGCAGGGTTCACGACGGACTTAATCTGAACTTCAAGGATAGTTTGAATTCGTTTAGAATGTTTTTGGCATTCAACCAAGCCACCGAAGAGCTCAATTCTATATATTATAATGTAAGCGGAAATTATAAAACCATGCAAGTGTTGTGGTACGACAGACTGTTTAGCTTCGGAAATTTAAGTCTTTTGACATCAAATATTGGTTGGCAGTCGCCGTTGTCTAAAACTGCTACCAGAAATATGCAAATGTTTGGAAATCACTTTACTATAAAACCAAGCGAAGATGCCGAAATCGTTCAAAGATTCTATTATCAAAGTGGACGCAATGCCAATAATGATGCCCTAGCGGCCTATTTTGCAGCCTTAGATTTTAATTATAAGCTCAACAAAAATTATAAATTGGGCATTGGTGCCGAATATCTTTCGGGAAATAGTGGAGTGAGCTCAAATTCCAAAAATCAGGCATTTACCCCAATTTTTGGAACTAATCACAAGTTTAATGGAAATATTGACTATTTCTACGTAAAAAATCATTTGAATAGTGTGGGGCTATTAGACAGCTATTTGTCGGCTTCATATGCAAATAAATCGCACTTTGGACTTGTGAGATTTCACTACTTTAATTCGGCAGAGGAGTTTTACAGAATACCCATAGCTCAAGAAAAAGCAGGTAAATATTTGGGAACAGAAATCGATTTGGTTTATAGATATGCTGTTTCAAATATGATGAATCTGGAGTTGGGATATTCTCAAATTTTTATATCTGAAAACATGAAAGTTCTTAAGGGTGGTAATGAAAAATTAGCTCAAAATTGGGCATATTTGATGCTCAGTTTTAATCCATCGCTACTTTTAAAATTGTAAAATATTCAATATTACGAAGTTCAAAAAGCTTCATCTAAATTAATTTATTAATAGACTTATGTGGCCTAAAGGAAATGGTTTAAAAGAGGTATTATCCCACTTAAAGCAAAATTTACAAACATTCTCTGCAGAAGAATCTGATATTATTATCGACCATATTTTGTATGATGTGGCAAATTTTTCACGAACCGATAGATTTATAAAAACCGACTATCTTTTTAATGAATCGCAATTGGTTAGAATTAAAAATATAATTGGCAGACTAAAGCAAAACAAGCCTATACAATATATTACAGGCAGAGCTTGGTTTTATGATTTGGAATTTTTTGTGGATAAGTGGGTTTTAATTCCACGTCCCGAAACCGAAGAGTTGGTGCAGTGGATTGTTGAAGATTTGGGCGAAGTCAGCAATGCCCAAATTGTGGAAATTGGCACAGGTTCGGGCTGCATTGCTGTGAGCCTTGCTAAAAAATTGAAAAACTCCCAAATTTCAGCTTCCGAAATATGCGAAAATGCCTTGAATGTAGCTCGCATAAATGCTGAAAAACATAGCGTGAATGTGGAGTTTTTTCAAGATGATGTTTTTTCGACCCAAGCATTTGAAAATCAGCAGTTTGATGTGGTTGTTAGCAACCCGCCCTATGTGCAAGAGTATGAGAAAGAGTATATCGATGCCAATGTGTTGGATTATGAGCCACATTTGGCACTTTTTGTGCCAGACGAAAATCCTTTAATTTTCTACAAAGCCATTGTGGAATTTGCCCAAAAAAAACTTAGAAAAGGTGGAACAATTTACATGGAAATAAATCATCTGTTGGCAAACGAAATGATGGAATTGATGCAGACTAATAAATTTGAAAACATTGAGTTGAGAATAGATTTTAGATCCAACAAAAGAATGATTAAAGCCCAAAAGCTGTAATTTGACCAAAAAAAGTGGAAAAATGTCAAATCTTTTACAATATTAATAGAAAAGATTAAAAAAAAAATTATATTTGCCTTTAGTTATAATGCAAATCTTCTCTTATGAAAATAAAAATAAAGAGGCAAATAGGTCTATTGTTGTTAATTTCAACAATGCTGATTTTTACTCAATGTAGAAAAGAGGGTCCTAAGGGTTGGGATTTTTATTACGATGAGCCATCGGCACCCCACATTGTTAGGGTTTCTACAGTTATTAAAAATTGCGAAGCTCCCTATCCGGTGAGCTTCAAACCGCAGGTAAACAATCTGTTGGGGAATGTGGTTTATAGTTGGGATTTTGGCGATGGTGCCACTTCAAGCGACATTGCCCCAGTTCATATTTATCAAAACCCGGGCGACTATACCATCACCCTTATTGTGTCCAACGAATTGGGTTCCGATACAAGTGTTTTGACTTTGCCCGAACTGGCAAATGCCTCCATATCAGTGGTGGCGAGCTTTAATTTCTCTCATTTCAACGACAATGTTTTTGCACCCAACAAGGTGCTGATGAAAAACAACTCACAAGGTGCAAACCAGTTTCACTGGAATTTTGGCGATGGTCAGCAAAGCACAGATGAGGAGCCGTTTCATGTATTCAATTCGGCAGGAACGTATAATGTCAAACTAAGAGGAACATGCACCAATGGCACCGAACATGAAGTTTCGCAGCAAGTGCTAATTACAAGTCCACCCGAAAGAATTTTTATCGATTCACTAAATTTAATGTTGCCAAGCAGTTTTAAAAACAGAACTGTTTTTGTAGAGCTGTGGCACAACAACACCTACGTTGGAAGAACTGTAAGCTATTCAGGTTCGTTTCCGGTTAAGTTCAGACGTTCAGATGGTTTTATCGGAAATTCATATTTTTTCGACTATGTGCAATTTTCTAATAATGAGGTCTTTAGATTCGTAGTTCTTAATGAAGGCGTTAGCTATGATGATCCGCCCATACCCCTCTTCGAAATAGATTTGTCGTCGTATAGCATTAAAAATGATTTCTATCCAAGAAGAATTTTTAATATCAGCACCGTGCCAGCTGCTAATGATGTTTTTATAGACCTTTATGTGAAATATTAATAGATAAAATATGAAAAAGATATACGCAATATTTTTCTTCTCCTTGGTGGCTGTTTCGCTGCATGGACAAATTGATATAACGCAGTTTGACAAGAGTGGAAGTTTTGGTTTTTATGGTGGAACAACCATCCCGGGAGAGAACTTTGCCAGCAAAGATGTAGATGGACTTTTTGCCAAAAATGGCTTCCAAATAGGCTTCGATTTAAACTATATTATTTCGCATGGATTTGCCATAGGTTTTAATTATGAGTTCAACAAATTTGGTTTCAACGAACAGGAGTTTCTGAAATATGCCAATCCAGCACAATATAGGATTTCAAGAGGATTTTTATCCAATAAAATTGGAGCCAATATTCAATATAATTTACCCATAGAGATAATAAAAGATAAATTCACTTTAATACTCTCGTTGGAGGGAAATATGGGTGGCAGAACAATGACTATTCCCGAAATAGATTTGTTTTATAGTGAGCTTGATAATATTTACACCGAAGTGTCGTATCGCAGTCGCGAAAGCTCTTTCGGCTATTTGGGTTATAGTGGTGGATTGCAGTTGCTATTTGCAAATAAATTTGGAATAACAATTTCGCATAGTGCACTTGTGCCTTCGCGACATTCGGTGAGATATTCTGTGCGAAAGCTTAATGTGTCGGGCAGAGTGAGCGAAGATGAATCATACTTCAACAATTTCTTGGACCATAGAGGTTTGCAAATTGGAGGAATTGTTTACTTTAATAAAAAATCGAAAAAAGAATAGAATGAAAATACTTATAGTAGGAACTGGCTATGTGGGTCTTGTAACTGGAACTTGTTTCTCCGAAGTGGGAATGAACGTTAGATGTGTTGATGTTGACAAAGAAAAAATAGATATGCTCAACAAGGGCAAATCGCCCATTTACGAACCCGGACTTGATGAGATGCTAATTAGAAATATGGAAAAAGAGCGTCTCCACTTTTCAACTGATATTATTGAAAGCATAAAAGAGGCAGATGTGATTTTCAGTGCCGTAGGAACGCCCTCTGACGAAGATGGCAGTGCCGATTTGCAGTATGTTTTGGAGGTGGCAAAAGCTGTTGGACAAAATATTCAAAAATATGCCCTTGTGGTTACCAAAAGTACTGTGCCCGTAGGAACAGCAAGGAAAGTGAAAGAGACAATCAAAGCGGAACTGGATAAAAGGGAGGTGGAAATTGAGTTTGATGTGGCCTCAAATCCCGAGTTTTTGAAAGAGGGTGATGCCATAAACGATTTTCTAAAACCTGATAGAATTGTTGTTGGCACAGAGTCGGAAAAGGCAAAAGAGATTATGCAACGACTTTACAAGCCCTTTACCCTAAACGGTCATCCAGTGCTGTTTATGGATGTGCCATCGGCGGAGATGACAAAATATACAGCCAATGCTATGTTGGCTACAAAAATTAGCTTTATGAACGATATTGCCAATTTGTGCGAAATTGTTGGGGCTGATGTAAACATGGTGCGTAGGGGTATTGGCACTGATTCCAGAATTGGAAATAAATTTATATACCCCGGAATTGGCTATGGTGGCTCTTGTTTCCCCAAAGATGTGAAGGCAATTATAAAAACTGCCTCCGATAACGGCTACGAATTGCGGATTTTAAAATCGGTGGAAGATGTCAACAAGGACCAAAAGTCGGTTTTATTTCATAAGCTCTATAAGCACTTTGATGGAGATTTAGAGGATAAAAAAATAGCCTTTTGGGGTCTATCTTTCAAACCCAATACTGATGATATGCGCGAGGCACCATCTTTAGTTTTGATTGATCTTTTATTGGCTCACGGAGCCAAGGTGGCAGGCTACGACCCTGTGGCTATGGACGAGGCTAAAAGACGTTTGGGAGACAAAATAGAATTTGCTGAAAATCAGTATGACGTTTTAGATAATGCCGATGCCCTTTTTATGGTAACAGAGTGGGGCGAGTTCAGGTTGCCACAGTGGAAAGAGGTGAAAAACAGAATGAAGAACCCCCTTATTTTTGATGGCAGAAATATTTACGACAGAGATGAGATGAAAGAGCTTGGCTTTGATTATTACTGCATTGGAATTGATACACAAAAGGAAACCAAATGAAGAAAAGAGTATTAGTTACGGGTGGAGCAGGTTTTTTGGGTTCGCATTTGTGCGAAAAGCTACTCCAAGAGGGCAATGAGGTGGTCTGTTTGGACAACTATTTCACTGGTCAAAAGCAGAATGTGGTCAATCTTTTGTCCAATCCATATTTCGAACTAATTCGCCATGATATAACAATGCCTTTTTATATTGAGGTTGATGAAATATACAATTTGGCATGTCCAGCATCGCCAGTACATTATCAGCATAACCCCATAAAGACCATCAAAACTTCCGTTATGGGAGCAATAAATATGTTGGGTTTGGCAAAACGAATTAAGGCAAAAGTTTTGCAGGCTTCCACCAGCGAAGTATATGGCGACCCCGATGTGCACCCCCAAAACGAAGAGTACTGGGGAAATGTAAACCCCATTGGCGAACGCTCGTGCTACGACGAGGGCAAAAGATGTGCCGAATCACTCTTTGTGAACTATCATAAGCAAAATGATGTGAAAATAAAAATAGCAAGAATTTTTAATACTTATGGACCAAAAATGCACCCCAATGATGGTAGGGTGGTATCCAACTTTATTGTGCAAGCACTTCAAAATAAGGATATTACAATCTTTGGAGATGGAACACAAACCAGAAGTTTTTGCTATGTTGACGACCTTTTAGATGGCTTAGTGAAGTTGATGGCAAGCCCTGACGAAATATCAAACCCCATAAATTTGGGCAATCCCGTAGAGTTTTCCATGAACGAATTAGCAAGTTTGGTCTTGAAGCTCACCAATTCAAAATCTAAAATTGTATATTTACCACTTCCAGCAGACGACCCATTGCAAAGACGACCCAATATTGAAAAAGCCAAAGAAATTTTAAATTGGGAACCCAAAATAGTGCTAGAAGAGGGGCTAAAAGAGACAATTAAATATTTTAAAACCATAATATAATGAGAGAAATGTGTAAGGTTTTAGTAACAGGTGGCAATGGTCAGTTGGGCAGAGCCATAAAAGATGTATCAAAAAAGTATAAATATGAATTTATTTATACCGATACTGAAGAATTTGATATTGCAGATTTCGACCAAGTAAGTTCAGCATTGGACAAAATAAAGCCTGATATTATAATAAATTGTGCTGCATACACTGCCGTTGATAACGCCGAAGAGGATCAAGATACTGCCTTTTTGATAAATACCGAAGCTGTGGAAAACCTCGCAAATCAATGTTACGAAAGAAATATCTTCCTGATACACATATCTACCGATTATGTTTTTGATGGAAGAAACTTCAAACCCTACAAAGAACACGATCCCACAAATCCACTTTCGGTGTACGGAATAAGCAAGCTCTCAGGCGAAAGAAATATGATAATGGCATCCTGCAATGGCGTTATAATTCGCACCTCGTGGCTATATTATAAAAATGGAAATAATTTCGTTAGTACAATGTTGAGACTTGCCGATGAAAGAAAATCTTTAAACGTGGTCTGCGACCAAATTGGCTCACCAACCTATGCTGGCGACTTGGCTCATGTAATAATGAAAATTATTGAAAACAGAAGTTTGGTTAGCGATGTGGAAACTTATCACTATTCCAACGAAGGGGTTTGCTCGTGGTACGATTTTGCAACTGCAATTATTGATATTGCTGAAAAGAAATGTAAAGTAATGCCTCTAAAATCGTCGGAATACCCCACAAGGGCTCAGCGACCACACTATTCTGTTTTGGATAAATCAAGTATAAAAGAAAAATTCGGTATAACAATTCCCAACTGGAGAGATAGTTTGGCAAATTGTATAAAAGAACTTAAATGATACAAAATAGAGTAAATAGAATTTCAACGCAGGTCTTAGTTGCCGCATCGGAGGTCGTAAAAGAGATGGGAATTGGCCTAGACCCTGAAGTGTATAAGTTTTGTCTTCATCATGAATTGTTTCAAAAAAACATTGAAACAAAAATCGATATTTCAATTCCCATAGTTTATAAAAACAGCCTAATTAATGCAAATTTAAAGGCTCATTTATTGATTGATGATTCGCTTCTTGTGAATATTGTTTCGGGCTTTACCATAGGACCAGCCGATGAAAGTTTGATGAAAACCTCCTTAAAACTTTCCGACAAAAGTATGGGCTTAATCTTAAACTTCAACACTCCGCATTTTGCAAACTCATTCAAAAAAGTATTAAATAACAGAAATAATTTTATAGAAAACAGATTAAATGGATAATAAAGATATAATTTTAAAAGCAGAAAAATGGCTTTCAGAAGCCTATGACAAAGAGACAAGAGATGAAGTTGCACTTCTGATAAAAGAGGGCGGAACAAAACTGGTGGACTCGTTCTATAAAAATTTAGATTTTGGTACTGGTGGCATCCGAGGCATTATGGGCGTGGGAACCAACAGAATGAATAAATATACCGTTGGAATGGCAACGCAAGGCTTGGCAAATTATTTGCTAAAAACATATCCCGAAGAAGAAATAAAAGTGGCTGTCTCTTTCGATAGCAGAAACAACAGCCCATATTTTTCGCAAATTGTGGCTGAGGTGCTTTCGGCAAATGGAATTAAAGTCTATCTTTTTGAAAGCCTAAGACCAACACCCGAACTCTCTTTTGCGGTTAGATATTTGCAGTGTAATGCAGGAATTATGATTACAGCATCGCACAACCCAAAGGAGTATAATGGATATAAAGTTTATTGGAACGATGGCGGTCAATTGGTGCCTCCACACGACAATAACACCATTGACGAGGTTAAGAAAATTGACACACCCGAGAAGGTGAAATTTGATAAAAATCCAGATTTAATTCATATTATTGGAAATGATATCGATACTGTTTATTGGGACTTGTCCAAGGCTTTTAGCCTAAATTTGGAAAACAACAAAGCACACTCAAATTTACCCATAGTTTTTACCCCAATTCATGGTACTGGAATAATGGGTGTGCCACAAATGTTGAAGCTTTTTGGGTTTAGCGATGTAAGTATTGTTGAGGCTCAAAGTTCGCCAGATGGCAATTTTCCAACAGTAATTTCGCCAAACCCGGAAGAGGAAGAAGCTTTGAGTTTGGCAATAGAAAAAGCTCAAAAAACTGGTGCAGAGCTGGTACTTGCCACCGACCCCGATAGTGATAGAGTTGGCATTGCTTGCAAAAATGATAATAATGAATTTGTTCTGCTAAATGGAAATCAAACGGCATCAATTCTTTTCTACTATATTCTAAATCAGTGGAAAGAAAAAGGTAAATTCAAAGGAAATGAGTTTGTAGTTAAGACCATTGTAACATCGGAACTTTTGGTGGAAATTGCCAAAAAATACAATGTGGAATATTTTGATGTACTTACAGGTTTCAAATATATTGCAGAAATTATTACAAATAACGAGGGCAAAAAACGCTTTGTTGTAGGCGGCGAAGAGAGTTACGGATATTTGGTTGGCGATTTGGTCAGAGACAAAGATGCTGTAATTTCTTGTTGCATGATTGCCGAAGCTGCTGCTTGGGCAAAAAGTAAAGGCAAAACTTTGTACGACATTTTAATTGATATTTATTTGGAATTTGGCTTATACAAAGAGGATTTACTCTCCATAACTAAAACTGGAAAAGCAGGTGCCGACGAAATAAAATCTATGATGGAAGATTATAGAACTTCTGCTCCAAGCACCATAAATGGCGAAAAAGTTGTGGAAATTAGAGACTACAAACTTTCAGAAATTAATTATGTTCTTGAAAACAGGAAAGAAAAAATTAATTTGCCCAAATCTGATGTAATACAGTTTTTCACAGATGGTGGAAGTGTGGTAACGGTGCGTCCATCGGGTACAGAGCCTAAAATAAAGTTCTATTTTGGGGTAAAAGGTGAGTTGAAAAATAGAGAGTCGTTTCATGAAGCTATGAGTGTTTGCAACAAGAAAATAGAAGGAATAAAAACCTCCATGAAGCTTGAATAGCTAAGGTTTATACTTTCTTGTTTCTAAAATATCCTGCAAATCTTGACTAAGATTTGAGAAAAAATTGAAGCCACTAGATTCTTCAATTTTGCGGACAGTGGTAATATATTTCTCCCACTTATCTCTCCTAATACCGCTAATATTGGGCATTGCCACAGCTATTATTTGGGTATTGGAATTTATATCTTCAATACTTTGATTTTGATCCAAAATCAGAATGATTTTATAGCAGGTATCAGGAATTGCAACTATGTTTTCATCTTTCAAACTTCTGTTTGAGCTGTACAAACCACCAGCATAAACGTAGAGTTGTTTGTTCTCTTTTGTACAAAGTTTTTCGCAATAATATTCAAAACTTAGCCATACACCTCTGTTTAAATCTGGTGTTTGTGGAAAAATATTGCTCAAAATAAAGGTGCTTTTATTATCGTCTGCATTGGTGGAGCGTTCTTTGCTCCGCACTATATGACCTCTATCGTAGCCGCTATTGGTGTAGTGATTATGTGTTATTCTTATAAAAAATTTATCCACAATTGTATCTGTAATAAATCTGCCTTTATACCTATCGGCACTGCCAAACCAGCCACTGTGCAAATGCCATGCAACCCAGTTAGCACTGCCAATTTGGGGGTTATATCCAACTGTATATTGCGAGCGAGCAATTATATAATCTTCTATGGAATCGACACCAATGGGCATGCCTAAAGCATAATGAGTTTTAGATATTGAGTCGTTAATGTCAAATAAAAAGCATCGTATGTTTTGCGACTTTAAACATAGCGAAGTGAGTAGTAAAAATATGAATGCAATTTTTTTCATATTATTATTGAAAAGATAAAACTCTTTTACAGCTTCTCACAACCTATTCCCCAAAGACTAATATATGGTTTTGATTTATCTATTGATACTTTGCTATCACTTATTACTTTAAATGCATTGTTCGAGTCAAATTTTTCATCAAAAAGTGCTTCTAAAATTGGTTTATCAGAAGTGAAATTTAGTATGATATTCTTTTTTGTTTCATATGCCGTACCATGATATGTTGCCTCAATATTATCTTCTAAGCTCCTAAAGTACAATTCAAAAGTTTCATCGTCGAAAACCTTGATGTATATATCGGCTAATCCGTTTGCAACAGCTTTGTAGTGATATATAAGCTTTGCTTTTTGTATTTGTTCTGATGATGTATATTTATTTCTTGTGCTAATATATGTATGGTTACCAAAAGATGATAAGATGATAAAACTAAAAGTTGTAAAAATAATTAATGTTCTCATATAATTTAGATTTTTACTCAAATGTATTTTGAGGTGATAGTGCAATGTTTTGTAATAAGCAAAAATAGCAAAAAAGCAAACACGACGCTTGTTTTTATATAAAATATTTCACAAAATCAAAGAGTTCTACTTTTTATCCCTAAAGTTGATGAGTTTGAGTTTAATAAAAATTTCCATTGAAATTAAAATTATTGTGAATTGATAGTAATTTTGCCTTTTGTGTTGTTGAATTTCATATTTTTGTATTATATAAGATATAGCTTTATGGATCAAAAAGTTGAAATATTTATTTGCATGGGTAGCTCTTGTTTTTCGCGTGGAAACAAGGAAAATCATCGCAGAATTGTTCAGTATGTAAAGAGCAATAATTTGGAATCTAAAATTTCTTTTCGTGGCAAGCATTGTGTAGGAAAATGTGCCGAGGGACCAATAATAATTGTCAATGGTCAGGAATACACAAAGGTTGCTCCCGAAGATATTATGTATATTTTATCAACCGAGTTTAAAAAAGACTAAATATGGAAGCACTATTTAAAGTAAACCCAGCTGAATGCACCTTGTGTTACGCATGCATTCGCCGATGCCCGGTTAAAGCCATCGATATAGATTTTAAAGCCGAAAAGGCTCATATTGATGATGACAGATGTATTGGTTGTGGTATTTGCTACAATATTTGTCCACAATCGGCAATTTCATACCGTCAGAATAATGATGATGTGGAAGCTCTGCTGAAAAAACCTGGACTGAAAGTTGCATTGTGCGACCCGTCAATTTCTGCCGAATTTGAGGATATCACCGAGTATAAGAAATTTGCAGGAATGCTCAAAACTCTTGGCTTCGACAAAATATACGAAACAGCGTTTGCTGTTGATGTGATGGCTCAGAAATATAAAGACTTATATGACAACGCCAAAGGGAAATACTACATAAATACATATTGTAGTACCGTTGTGGAATATGTGGAAAAATATATTCCCGAATTGATGATAAATTTGGCCCCTGTGGCATCGCCTATAATGATTGCCAGCGAAATAACTCGTAAAATTCACGAAAACGAAGATGTTTCAATAACTTATATAACATCCTGCATATCAGTTAAAAGAGAAGTGGAAAAGTATGAAAAAGCATTTCGTCCCGATACTATCATTACCTTTTATGAACTTAGAAAGTTGTTTAGTAAACACAATATAACTGAAAGTAGTACAGAGTTTTACGACTTTGATAAACCATTTGCAAACAAAGGTTATTTATACCCCATTAGCTCTGGAATTTTGGATGCAATGGATATGTATGAGAGTAATTTAGATAGCATTATCACCACCATTGATGGAGATGATGGGATTAATGATGCATTAAATGCTTTCTCGAAAAACTTTAGTGACATTGCCAAGCATATAAATCCGTTTTATTGCAAAGGATGCTTGTCGGGACCTGGCATGGGGGTTAACAATTCCAGATATCAGAGGGCATCGGCAGTGAGCAGATATGCCAAAAAACGCTTGTCTAATCATGATGACAAGCAGTTTGAAGAGGATTTGAAAAACTATGCATCCATTAGTGCCAAACCCATTTTTAAGCTCAACGACCAAAGAAGAGAAAAGTTGAACTATGCTGATGTTGAGCAGGTTATCTCCACTTTGCACAATTTGCCAGTGAAAGATGAGGGTTGTGGTGCCTGTGGTTTTGACAATTGCGAAGGTCTGGCAGAGGGTATAATTCATGGATATGCCAATGCAGATATGTGTTTGAGACGAACCATAAATTCGCAAAAAGCATATTCAAAATTTAAAGTGCAGAGCGACGAAAGAATTAAAATGCTAAAAGAGGAAATTACCCTCCTTAGAAGTTCTTCCGATAGCAATGAAAAATCCTTGCACGAATACCAAAATATGCTCAGCAAAACCATAAATATTTTGGCGGCTGGTATAATAATTGTTGACAAAAATTTACATATCTACGAAGCTAACGAGAGCTTGATAAAGGTGATTGGCGAAGAGGCTGAAATTATCAACGAAGTTGTTCCCGGACTTAAAGGTGCCGACTTGCATTCAATGCTCCCATCGTCGGTTTGTAGTATGTTTGAGTATGCCATTGAGAACAACGAATCTGTTACAAAAGACGTAACTGTAAACGGAACAAAATTTGTTTTGAGTGTTTTCAATATTGCAGAAAAAGAACTTTCGGGGGGTATTTTCCGCCCATTCCACTCAGAAGGGGTTAGGTATGAAGAGTTTGAAAAACGAATATTGGATGTTATTGACCAAAATTTATTGATGGTTCAAAATATTGGATTTTTATTGGGTGAGGGAATATCTAATACTGAAAAAATGCTTAATTCAGTAATTGATTCATTTAAAAAGCAGAAGAAATAATGGACGATTCGGTTTATATTGAAATTAATCATAGTCAGATAAATCACCATGGTGAGCGTATTTGTGGCGATATATTTTTAAGCGATAAGGTGAAGGAGGAAAATCGCCGAATAGCTGTTCTATCAGATGGAATGGGACATGGTGTTAAAGCCAATGTTTTAGCCACGCTAACGGCAAAAATGGCACTCAATTTTTCCAAGGAACGTAGAGATGTGGCTCGGATTGCCGAATTTATAATTAAAACACTACCCATTTGTAGTGAGCGAAAAATTGCTTATTCAACTTTTGCAATTATAGATATTGAAGGCGATGGCAAGGTTTTTCTCACCGAATACGAAAATCCGCAATGTATAATCACAAGGGGCGGAAAAGTGGTTGATGCTAAATGGGAGTCCATAAAACTTGATGTTGAGGACGATAGAGACCTGATGATTGGTACTTTTAAAGTCCAAAAAGAGGATAGAATTATAGTATTTTCAGATGGTGTGGAACAGTCGGGAATGGGAAGCGACAAATATCCATTTGGCTGGCCGAGGGAAGATATTATAGAGTATGTGCTGAATTTGATAGATAGATACCCCAGTATTTCGGCTGCACAATTGTCATCCAAAGTTGTAGCAAGGGCTAATATGAACGACAATTATATTCCCAAAGATGATACCACTTGTGGTGTTATATATTTTCGCGAACCACGAAAAATGCTCCTCTGCACAGGACCTCCCTACGATGAGTCGAAGGATGAAGATTATGCCAATACCGTGAGAGACTACAAGGGTAAAAAAGTGCTCTGTGGTGGAACAACGGCTGATATTATGGCACGTCAGCTAAACTTGGAAATAAATGATAGCTTAGATTTTGAGTTTTACGATTTACCACCCATCTCATATATGGAGGGTATTGACCTTGTTACCGAAGGGATTTTAACCCTTAGTAGGGTGTATCAACTTTTGAAAGAACACAAATTAAATTCAAAATTGGGTAAAGGACCTGCCGACCAGATTGTGAAAATGTTCCTCGAAAGTGATTATGTGGATTTTATAATTGGAACTAGAATCAATATTGCACATCAAGACCCCAATTTGCCCATGGACTTGGAAATCAGACGTACAGTTATAAAGAAGATAGCTCAAGTTCTTGAAACTAAGTTTTTTAAAGAGGTGAGTATGAGGTATATATAGCTTGTTGTGATTTTACCTCAATAATGTAACCGAGCCATTTTTGGAATATTCCGAACCTGTTAAAGATGTGGCTTGGAAGGTATAGTAATAAACTCCTTCTGCACACTCATCGCCGCTTCTCATCTCTTTACCATCCCAAAACAGTAGTGGGTCGGTGTTTTGCCAAACCAAATTGCCCCATCTATTGTAAATTTTTATTTCCATCTTTTCGAACATTCCATAAGTTATAATTTCAAACTCATCGTTAACGCCATCGCCGTTTGGGGTGAAAACATTTGGAATAACCACACCTTCTGTTATAGTAACAGTTTTTCGTGTTGAGTCTATACAGCCTGCATCGGTAGAAACCCAAAGCATAACATCATAAAAACCAGAAGTGTAAAACGAGTGTTGGAAGCTGTTGATGGTGTCATATACAGTTCCATCGCCCATATCCCAATACCAGTCTGTAATTTCGCCACTGCTGGTATTAATAAAGTTTACCATCTCGCTGGGATATACAAAATCGTCATAAAAATCGAAATCGGCTGTTGGAAGGGGGTGTACAACAATGTCTGTCGGAAAATGATATGTGTATTCGCAACCGTTGGCATATAGAATTGTTAGCGTAATATCATACTCTCCAGAATTTAAAAACTGATGATCAACATATTGTTGAACTCTGTCTGCCGAGCCATCGCCAAAATTCCAAGTGTAGCTAATGGCAGGATATGCCACAGTTCCTATATCCACGTAGAAGTTTACTTCGTGTGGGTAGCAGCCTTCGGGTTCGCTATTTACAATAGAGACATCAGGATACTCGAATACTCTGATAGTTTTACTAATACTACTTTCGCAGGTATCCACCATTACGCTAAGAGTAACAGTATGTTCGCCCGGTGTTTCAAAACTATAAGTTGGGTTTTGTGTGGTTGATGTACCGCCATCTCCAAATTCCCAAAGCCAGCTATTAACTTCGCCCATTCCTTCGGTTTCATCGGTGAATTGTACTGCATCTCCGGGACAATATAATGTGTCAACAAACGAGAAATCGGGAACGCTAGAAATAACCAAAACAGTATCGCTGGGAAAAAGTGTAATAGTACACAATGAAGTGTCGCCCATGCTGGTATTTAGTGAGTCTGAAATAACCAATACAGGTAGATATATGCCTCCAGTTTCATATGTCCATGTGGCTGTTTCGCCATGTGCAAGCCCTCCATCTCCAAAAACCCAAGTGAAGTCAACAGCATTTTCTGTGGTTGAGGTAAAGGTAACAGTTAGTGGTGCACAACCCGATTTTGGCTCAAAATCGAAGAAGCCTCGAGGTCCATCTACAAATATATAATTCTCCTTTACTACTGTGTCAATGCAGCCAATGTGATTTATCACAATTAGCCGAACATCAAACTCTCCAGAGTTTTCGTAATAGTGCTGTGGATTGGGGAAAAATGAGGTGTTGCTGGAGCCAGTACTTGAATCTCCAAAATCCCATTTCCAGCTAACAACATCTGCCGAAGAATCGTTGAAGAATGATGCATTAAAGGGCGGACAGTCAGATGTTTGTGATGCAGCATAGAAGTCGGCAGTGGGGGTTAAAACATGTACAGTTTTGAATGTGGAGTCTTTACAGCCATTAACGTCGGTGGCAACCAAACTCACTATGTAGGATGTTTCATCAACGGAGTTGTAGGAGCAAACTGTATTGGCTTGCGTGCTGGTGGTGCCGTTGCCAAAATCCCACAGATAAGTTAAAAAATCTCCTGTGCTAAGATTAAAGAAAGCTAAATCGTCGTTTTTGCAAATCAGAGTGTCGGAGAAAAAGCGTGCTTGTGGCTTCGAAATTGTGATATAGTTAAAGAAAGTTTTTGAGCTGTCGCAACCTCTGGCATCCGTAATGCTAAGCATCACATTATAGGTGCCTGTTTCTTCGTAGGTATGAGTGGGGTTCTGTTGAGTGCTGGTGTTGCCATCTCCAAAGTCCCATAGCCAAGAAACAATATTTGTGGGTTCTTGATTAAAAGATTCATCGGTGAAATTAACCGTAAATGGAGCACAGCCAATGGTGGCATCAGAGCCTATCCGTGGCGAGGGTAAAGTCCGCACGGTAACAGCATTGTTGTAGATGATGTTTTTATTACAATAGTTTTCATCTGTAATATTTAATCGGACATTATACTGACCCGGAAGGTAGTAGCTGTGGCAAGTGGTGGTGGTACTATCAAAATCTGTTGCACCATCGCCATAATACCATTTCCAATCTATAATGGGGTACAGACTTGTGCTGGTATCTTGAAAACAGACTTCGGAGTATTGACAAATTTCGTTGGGTATAATTTCAAATCCACCCTGAATATCTGAAATTTTGATATAAGCCGTCCTTGTGAGTGAGTCGCTGCAGGAGGTGGTGTCGTTAAACACAACTAATTTCACTGAATATGAGCCCGGCGTTAAATAAGTAGTAGAAGGGTTTTGCTCGCTTGATGTTTCTCCATTTCCAAAATCCCAGTACCACTGTGTTGCACCCTGCGACATATCGGAGAAACTAACCGTGTGTGGTGCACTACAACTTATATTATGTTGTGTCGCAAAATTTGGTTTGGGGTATCTAACATAGACATAATCCTCCATAACCAAGGTGTCGGAACAGCCATGGTGATAAACAATTAATGTAACATCCACAAATCCTGTATCCTGAAATTGATGAAAGGGATGCTCTTCGTACGAAAATCCGCCACCATCGCCAAACTGCCACTGCCAGTCGGTGGCGTAGTCGCTGGAGGTATTTGTAAATTGCGTTTCCAAGGGGTGGCAACCAAAAAGTGAGTCCCCAAAGAAGCTAACTTCTGGGGTCATACCAGCACCTATGAAATCATCAACTGTATATGTTTCAGTACAGCCCTCCTCATTTGTAATTGTCAAAGTAACGTTGTATGTGCCTGTGTCGGCATATGTGTGTGCAGGAGTGGGAGAGTTGCTGGTGCTACCGTCGCCAAAATCCCAATGCCAAGTGGTGATGGGCGATGTGGTACTGCTGGTGTCCGAAAAGTTAACAGTAAGTGGTGCACAGCCACCATTAACGTCAGCCACCATATAAGGAATTGGCTTCCTTACGTATATATAATCTTCAAATGTGGTGTCGGAGGTACAGCCATTTTGGTCTGTAATAGTAACACTTACATCATAATATCCATAATCTCCAAACGAGTGCGAAACGTTGCTACCACTCACTTCTGCACTGCCATCACCAAAGTTCCATACACAGCTACCAGTATTGGGGGTGTTGTTGGTAAAGTTCACAGTAAATGGCATCTGACAACCTTCGGTCTTATCGGCACTAATATCAATTATGGGTCCATCCCACACCTCAATATAATTATTGTATGTAACAGAGTCAATGCAACCGGCATCGTTGGTAGCAACAACCTTAACTGAATATTGACCGGGTTCGTAATAGGTATGACTAATCTGATTTCCAGAGCCTTGAGTACCATCGCCAAAGTCCCACACATATTGAGCATTGGCATTTGCAGTACCTGTAAATGTTGTGGTTAATGGTGCACAATCGTTTTGAACGCTGGCTACAAAACTAGCCTCAAAATTACCAACATCTATATAACTATTGAGTTTAAGGGTGTCCTTACAGCCATACTCGTTTTCCACTTGCAAGCTAACATCATATGAGCCAGAAGTGGTGTAAATGTTCGATGGGTTTTCAGCATTTGAACTGTTGCCGTCGCCAAAATTCCAAAGAAATGACAAGTTATTACCTTGGGTCATATTTGTAAACTGTGTCGTAAGCGGAGGGTCGCAAGCGTCTGTCGGGAAACCAAAAAAACTCACATTTGGCTTGGGCATAACGCTAATATAATTAAACTTAGATTTAGACACAACGCAGTTGTTATGGTCACGAACATTAAGGGTTACAGCAAAGTTCCCTGAAGTGTTATAAGTGTAGGTAGGACTGGCGTTGCTGGATGAATTTCCATCTCCAAAACCCCATGTATATTGAATTATATTACCTCCACCACTTATGTTCGGATTAAAAGAAACTGTAAACGGCTGACAACCCGAAGTGTCGCTGGAGGTGAAGTCAACAACTGGTAAAACATGAACTTTTATTAAACTCATTTTTATGGTGCTGTTGGAACCAATAGAGTTGGTAACAGTTAGCCTAACATTATATGTCCCAGGTGAATTGTACGAAACAGCAGGATTTTGTAGTGTAGAGTTGGGAATGCCCGAGCCTTCGCCAAACTCCCACAACCACGATGTAGGATTGCCCGTTGATTGATCTTGAAACTGAACAACTAAATTTCCGCATCCAGTAGTGGCATTTTGAGTGAAGTTTGCCACCGGAAGCTGAGAATATAAAGCTAAAGTAGTGAAAAAAGATAGAATAAACAGTAAAGATTTTCTCATAAACATAAACTTTCGGGCAGAAAATAAAAACAAATATATTAAAAATTCACATAAGTACACAAAACAACAAAAAAATTATTAGATATAAAAATTTATTATTTATTTAAATGTAACTTTATTCTGCCTTTTTTAACTACTTTGTTATACTAAGTATAAGTAAAGACGTTAATTATCCCCTTCAGGTTGTTCAGCAATGCAAATATTTTATAATTTTGTGGATACAAAAAATCAAGATTTATAAAAGATGACAATTGCAACTAAGTTTAATCCAGCCGAAATAGAATCCCAATGGTATAAGCATTGGATGGAAAAAAAATATTTCAACTCAAAACCAGATAATCGTGAACCATATACAGTGGTAATACCACCCCCAAATGTTACAGGAATCCTACATATGGGGCATATGCTAAATAATACTATTCAAGATATTTTAGTACGCCGTGCAAGAATGATGGGATATAATGCCTGCTGGGTGCCCGGAACCGACCACGCTTCTATTGCCACAGAAGCTAAAGTGGTTGAAAAACTTAGAGATGAGGGGATAGATAAACAATCACTTACTAGGGAAGAATTCCTTGAACACGCGTGGGAATGGAAGGAAAAACATGGCGGAATAATCCTCGAACAACTGAAAAAACTTGGTGCTTCCTGCGATTGGGAAAGAACAAAATTTACCATGGACAAAGATTTGTCCGACTCCGTCATAAAGGTTTTTGTTGATATGTACAACAAGGGGTTGGTTTACAGAGGAATACGCATGGTGAATTGGGATCCAAAGGCAAATACAGCCCTTTCTGATGAAGAGGTAATTCACAAAGAAGTTCAATCTAAATTATATTACCTAAACTATAAAATCGAGGGCGAAGATGGACATATAACCATTGCCACAACTCGCCCCGAAACAATTCTTGGCGACACAGCCATTTGTGTAAACCCCAACGACGATAGATTTGCAAGCTACAAAGGTAAAAATGCCATAGTGCCGCTAATAGGACGCACAATTCCCATAATATTTGACGACTATGTAGATATGGAATTTGGTACAGGTGCCCTGAAAATTACCCCTGCACACGACGTTAATGACTACAATCTTGGACTAAAACATAAATTAGAAGTTGTAGATATATTTAATCCAGATGGAACTTTAAACGAAAGTGCACAACTTTATGTTGGTAAAGATAGATTTGTGGTGCGAAAAGAGATAGTTGAAGAGCTACGCCAAAAAGGCTTCCTCCAAAAAGAAGAAGATTATGTAAATAAAGTGGGATTTAGCGAAAGAACTGATGAGGTTATAGAACCTAAAATTTCTTTACAATGGTTCCTAAATATGCAAGAACTATCCAAACCAGCTTTGGAAGTGGTAATGGATAATACGGTGGCTTTCTATCCCGAAAAATTCAAAAGTACCTATGCTCACTGGATGGAAAATATTAAAGATTGGTGCATTTCGCGTCAGCTTTGGTGGGGACACCGAATACCAGCCTACTACCTGCCTAATAAAGAGTATATTGTTGCCGAAACAAAAGAAGAAGCCCTTAAAATAGCCCAAGAAAAATTTCCAGAACTCGATCTGCAAAGCTCTGATTTAGAGCAAGATGAAGATGTTTTAGATACATGGTTCTCATCGTGGTTGTGGCCAATTTCAGTTTTCGATGGTATTAACAATCCCGACAATGAAGAGATAAAATATTACTACCCCACGGAAGTTTTGGTTACAGCTCCCGAAATTTTGTTTTTCTGGGTAGCCAGAATGATAATGGCCGGGCTTGAATATACCAAAGAAATACCCTTTAAACATGTCTATCTAACAGGAATTGTTAGGGACAAACAGAGACGGAAAATGTCCAAATCCCTCGGAAATTCTCCCGACCCCATTGAGCTAATGGGTATATATGGAGCCGATGGGGTTAGAATTGGAATGTTACTAAGTTCGCCAGCTGGCAACGACCTGTTATTTGATGAAGCTTTGTGCGAACAAGGACGTAATTTCAGTAACAAAATTTGGAATGCCATGCGACTGGTAAAAGGTTGGCAAGTGGACGAAAATTTGCCGCAACCTCTCTATGCACAAACCTCCATAGAGTGGTTTGAATCGCACTTGAATAAAACATTAATAGATATTAATGAAGCATTTGATAAATATCGTTTGTCTGATGCTTTGATGATGCTCTATAAACTCATCTGGGACGATTTTTGCTCTTGGTATCTCGAAGCAGTAAAACCAGCCTACCAGCAACCAATTGATGCTAAAACATATAAAGAAACAATTGATTTCTTTGAAAAATTGATGCAAATTCTACACCCATTTATGCCCTTTATAACTGAAGAAGTTTGGCATACTTTGCAAAGCAAAAACGATGATGAATCTATTATGATATCTTCAATGCCTAAGCCTGGAAAATTTGATAAAAATACTATCACAAATTTCGAAATTGCAAAAGAAATTATTGCCAATACTAGAACTATCAGACAAGAAAAAAATATACCCAACAGAGATAAAATAGAGATTTTTATTAATAAACATAATAATGAATTTGATGAAAGTCTTAACGATTTGATTATCAAGTTGGCTAATGCCGAAAATCTTGAATTTACAGATTCCAATGTGGAAAATTCAGCTAGCTTTAGAGTGGGAACAATGGAATGTTTCGTGCCCTTTAGCCAATCTGTGAATGTTGAAGAGGAGATTGCAAAAATTGATGATGAAATCAAATATTTAGAAGGATTTTTAAAATCGGTAATGGGCAAACTAAGCAATGAGAAATTTGTAAATAATGCTCCCCCAAAAGTTGTTGAAATAGAGATGAAAAAGAAGGCAGATGCCGAAGAGAAAATCAGGATTTTAACAGAACAAAAGAATAATTTAAAGGCTTAAAAATTGAATTTAAAAAAGTTTGGTTTGGTTTTTGTATTGTAATAAGAAAAATAGAAAATGTCTATGAGAAAAATATCAATATTTACTATCTTGCTGGCATCTTTTTTCTTATTTGGTGGTTCTACGTCCCCAATGCAATCAGAAAATTCAGCTATAAACAATGCTATTAAAAAAGGAAATTCACGAGATTTGAGCAGACACTTTAATAATAGCATCGATTTGCTAATACCCGGAAATGAGGGTACATACAGCAAAGCACAAGCTGAGATAATTGTTGGAAAGTTCTTCAAAAGTAATCCACCAAAATCTTTTACAGTATCGCAAGAAGAGAATACACCAGACAGAGGAATATATACTATAGGAAGATATATGTCCACAAATTCAAAAACATATAGAGTCTATTATTTAACCAAAAAAGTAGGACCCAATTATCGTATCCAACGTTTACAATTTGAATAAATGGAATTAAAAGAATTAGTTAGATTAGCTTTAGAAGAAGACCTTGGCGATGGCGATCATTCGTCCTTGGCATCTATAAAACCCGAAACACAGGCCAAAGGCGATATCTACGCCAAAGAAGATGGCATATTAGCAGGTGTTGAGGTGGCAAAAATGGTATTTCAGCAAGTGGATAAAGACTTGGAAATCAAGCTTTTTAAGAATGATGGCGATAAAATCTTAAAAGGTGATTTAGTATTGCAAGTTAACGGACGTGCAATTTCTATTTTATCTGCCGAAAGAACTGTCTTGAATTTTATGCAACGTATGAGCGGAATTGCCACTGCCACTCACAATATAGTCAAGCTTGTTGAGGGTACAAATTGCAAAATTTTAGACACCCGAAAAACAACAGCTTGCAATAGGGTTGTGGAAAAAATGGCTGTGAAAATTGGTGGTGGACAGAATCACCGCTTCGGATTGTTTGATATGATTATGCTAAAAGATAATCATATAGACTATGCTGGCGGAATTAAAAATGCCATTGAAAGAACCAACAACTATCTGAAAGAAAAAAATAAATCACTAAAAATTGAGGTGGAAACTAGAACCCTCGACGATGTTAGAGAAGTGGTGGAAATAGGAACAGTAGATAGAATAATGTTGGACAATTTCACCCCAAGTCAAATTGTGGAAGCTCTCAAAATAATCGATGGTAAATTTGAAACCGAAGCATCTGGAAATATTACCCACGATAATATTTTAGAATATGCCAAAACTGGTGTCGATTTCATATCGTCGGGAGCATTAACGCATCAAATTAAAAGTCTTGACCTTAGCCTAAAAGCTGTTATTGATGTTTAAAAAAATCAAAGACTATATTTTACAATTGCGTTTTGTCAGACTTACAATAATTTTCTTAAAACGTGTAAGTCTTCCCGGGTTTGATAAAATCCCCATATATTATGTGATAAAATTTTTTCTAAAAGGGCTGTTTAAGGGTGATATTACCCAGAGAGCAGCCTCTTTGTCGTTTACATTTTTCTTGGCAATATTTCCGGCACTCTTAGCTCTTTTCTCTTTTATACCATATTTGCCCATAGAAAATTTTGTGCCTACACTCCTGACCTTGGTGGAAGATATTATGCCTGAAGCAACATGGCAAATAATAGAACCCATTATAAACGATATGCTCCTCCGGCAAAGAGGTGGGCTAATGTCAATTTCGTTTTTAATATCACTCTTTTTGACCTCCAATGGAGTGATGGCAATCAGTAGAGCCTTCAATAAAAGTTATTACAATATTGAAACCAGAACAGCTTTTAAACAAAGATTGATGTCTTTTTACCTGATTTTTATCATGTCTATATTGATGTTTTTGGCAATAGGTTTTATAGGTGTAGGTCGTTTTTCCCTTAACTATCTAGCAAGCCACGAAATTATTTCAGGTGGATTTATGTTTAAACTTCTGGTTTTTATAAAGTGGCTAATTGTGATGTTGCTAATATTTTTCGCTATCTCATTTATCTACTACTTGGCACCTTCTAATAAAAAATATTATAAATTTATTTCGGCAGGTTCATCTTTGGCAACATTTAAGTCGCTTATGCTTATGGTTCGTTTCGATTATTATATTTCAAACTTCACAAGGTATAACGCACTTTATGGTTCCATCGGAACTCTTATCGGCTTGATGATGTGGTTGTATTTCAACTCAATTCTTCTTCTGATTGGTTTTGAACTCAATGTATGTATTCTGAAAGCGAGAGAAGAGTTGAAAAAAATCTCTTGAAATAGTGGGTATCTAAGCCTTCAAGGTTTTTAAAACCATCTAAACTAATACTAATTGTAATAATAAAATAGTTTGAACTATTTTATTATTACAATTAGTATTATATATTTGCTAAAAAGCAAAATCTGTATTTTGAATAAAATTCAAAGATTTATCCATTAGTTTATACATAATGGGGTCATCTTCAACATAAGGAACATATTTGCGATATTCAGAAATCATAGATTCCAAAATTGGAGATGATTTCAGCGGACGGCGGAACTCCATCGCCTGTGCAGCGTTGAAAAGTTCTATTGCCAAAATTCTTTCTGTATTTTGAGCAATTCTGAATGCTTTTGTGGCAGCATTGGCACCCATGCTAACGTGGTCCTCTTGTCCTTGCGAAGACTCAATTGAGTCGCTGGAACATGGCATTGTAAGCGATTTGCTTTGATTTACAATTGAAGCTGCTGTGTATTGTGGTATCATAAAACCAGAATTTAATCCGGGATTTGCCACCAAGAATGAAGGTAGTCCACGTTTTCCAGCAATTAATTGGTAAATTCTTCTCTCCGAAATATTTCCAAGCTCTGCAAGTGCGATGGATAAAAAGTCTAAGACGAGAGCCAAAGGCTGTCCGTGAAAGTTGCCAGCCGAAACCACCATATCTTCGTCGGGGAAAATTGTGGGATTGTCGGTAACGGCATTTATTTCAGTCTCAATAACACTACGAACGTAGTAGATACTATCTTTTGAAGCTCCATGAACTTGTGGAATACAGCGGAAAGAGTAGGGGTCTTGAACATGTTCTTTTTCTCTAACAATAATTTCCGACCCACTGAGAATATTGTTGAATCTTTCGGCAGTTTCCAATTGTCCGTAGTGAGGGCGAATTTTGTGAACCGAAGGATAGAAAGGCTCAATACGACCGTCATAAGCATCTAAAGATAGGGCACCGATGATGTCGGCCGCATTGGAAATTTTCTCACTTTCTATCATTAGCCAAACTCCGTACGAACTCATAAACTGTGTTCCGTTGAGTAGTGCCAAACCCTCCTTTGATTGTAGGTTAATGTCGTCCCATTTCATTTTTTCATTCAATTCACGACCGCTGATTTTTTCATCTTTAAGATAGACTTCGCCTTCACCAAAAAGGGGTAAACAAAGATGTGCCAATGGAGATAAATCGCCCGACGCACCCAAAGAACCCAATTGATAAACAACAGGTATAATATCATTATTGAAAAAATCGACCAAACGCTGAACGGTTTTTAATTGTACACCAGAATGACCCAACGAGAGAGCATGAATTTTTAGGAAAGTCATAATTTTTACAATTTCTTGAGGAACTTCTTCGCCCATACCACAAGCGTGCGACATTACAAGATTTTTTTGAAGTTTTCCTAAATCTTCATTGGAAATAACAGTATTGCAAAGCGACCCAAAACCTGTTGTTACACCGTAAATAGGACGGTCAATTTCGTCGGTTTTTTTGTCTAAATATTCTCTACATTTATTTATTCTTTCGATGGATTCTTGAGATAACTCAATTTTTACACCCTGATTGATTATGTTTTTTATTAAATCAATGCTTATGGGTTCAGGTGAAATAATGTGTTTTTCCATTTTTTCAATACTTTAATTATATTATTTTTTCTATTTCTTCTAAGATGTTTTCTGGGCTAACAAGAATTTGCTCTCCACTTTTCATGTTTTTTATTTGAACTTGTTTGTTGTCAATTTCGTTGGCACCAGCAATAATTACAATGGGGAATTTTCGCTGATTTGCGTATGTCATTTGTCTTTTAATTTTTGCATGTTCAGGATAAATTTCGGCAGAGATATTGTTTTTTCTGAGCTTTTGTAAAATAGGAACTAAATATTCTTGCTCTTTTATACCGAAATTTATGAAAAGTACCTTAGTAGGAGCTTCAATTTCGGAAGGGAAGGCATTGGTTTCGTTCAAGACATCGTATATTCTATCGGCACCGAAAGAAATTCCCACACCCGACATATCATTTAGTCCGAAAATTCCAGTTAAATCGTCATAACGTCCGCCACCAGTGATGCTACCAATATTCACATCTTCGGCTTTTACTTCAATAATAATTCCAGTGTAATAGTTTAAACCGCGAGCCAAGGTTAAGTCAAGTTCTATGGGGAAATTTATGTCGTACAATTTTGCAAATTTGAAAGTTTCTTCTAACTCTTCTATACCTTTTTTGCCAATTTCAATATCATCAAACCACTCTTTAAGTTGTTGAAGTTTCTCTTCTGTATTGCCTTTTAATAAGATAATTGGTTGTAGTTTTTCAATAGCTTTGGCTGGAATTCCTTTTTCTGCAAGTTCGTTGTTTACGTTTTCTATTCCAATTTTGTCGAGCTTGTCAATGGCAACAGTTATGTCAACAATTTTGTCGGCTTGACCTATTATTTCAGCAATTCCTGATAGTATTTTTCGATTATTAATTTTTATAGTGACATTTATTTTTAGTTTTGTAAAAACATCAGAAATGATAGAAATGAGTTCAGCTTCGTTTAGCATGGAGTTGCTTCCGATTACGTCCACATCGCATTGAAAAAACTCGCGATATCGTCCTTTTTGGGGTCTATCAGCACGCCAAACTGGTTGTATTTGATATCTTTTGAATGGATTTGTAATTTCGTTTCTATTCATTACAACGAAGCGTGCAAATGGCACTGTTAGGTCGTATCGAAGTCCTTTATCAGAAATTTTTGGAAGAAGTTTTTTATAGTCTTCAAAGTTGTCTTCAACTTTGTTAAGGAAGTCTCCAGAGTTTATGATTTTAAAAAGCAAGCGGTCGCCCTCTTCGCCATATTTGCCCATAAGTGTCGAAAGGTTCTCCACGGCGGGAGTTTCGATGGGAAGGAATCCGTAATTTTCAAAAACAGTTCTAATGGTTGAGAATATATAATTTCGGCGAGACATTTCGATGGGAAGAAAATCGCGTGTGCCTTTTGGAATGCTTGGTTTTTGTTTTGCCATCTTTTTTTTGCAAAAATAAGAAAATTATGCGAATTGTATTGTAAAAAAAAAAGGGATTTCGGTTTAAGAAATCCCTTTTTTGTACAATGTATATTGATTTATTGGATAATCAGTTTTTGTGTTGACATATAGTTTCCAAGTTGAAGTTTAACGAAGTAAATTCCAGGTTTGATTTTGTTATCAATAGTAACTTTATGAATTTCTTTGTCGTTGGCGTCAACCATTTCTTTGTGTACAACTTTTCCTGTTAAATCGTAAACATCAATTTGCATTTTACCACTTTCAGGTGCAATAAATTCAATATTTATATTGTCTGTAGCTGGGTTGGGATAGATGCTGATGTTATTTTCAAAGAAATATGATTTTTCGATAGAAGTATTTTCATCTATACAGAAAGAAACGCTTTTTGAATAAGTATATTCGTTACCTTTAATTTCCACGAGAGTATCGCCAGCAACAATTAAATAAGCCATACCTGTTCCGTCATATGTCATACCGTCGCCGTAGCTATCTCTAATTGTGAAAGTATAGCATTTGCGGTCAAGACAAATGTTTTTGGTATAATTTTTCGTTGGAAGTTTTTCTTCTTCAGCAGCTATAAATGTTGTGCCATTTTCTTTAATTGACCATGAAACTTCGCTATAATATGTGTCGGCATTAATTCTTACAGTAACATCTGTTGGGTGTTCAGCTATTTTAAATTGAATTGTAGCTTCATTTTCTGGCAATGCCTCTGCACTACCATTAGCTTCTTCAAATTTTACTGATAGCTGATGTTCTCCAAAACTCAAATTTTCAATATTAATCCCTGTAACTAATACAGTTTCAGCATCATATTTTGCAAGATTACCAGTCCAGTTTTTCTCTTGAACAACATTTCCATCAATTGAAATTATGATTTTAGCTGATGTTAACACATTTTCACCTAAATTTTGCATTAAAAATCTGGGAGCTAATGTTCCACATAATAATCCTTTTGGAGCCTCAAAATTAAACAATTGCACATTGTTGTCATATTGTTGGCCTTCTGGACATAACTGGTCTGCTCTTGACTTGATGGTGTTAGCATTTGCTTGTCCTATGTTGTAAACTTTTCTATTTGGGCAAACCATATACACTGTTGGGAAAGAAGAGATTTTATAATCGTTAACCACTTGACTGCTATTGGGTGAAGATGTTGGAAGTATAGGATAAGGAGTTCCTGTTACCCAATCGCCTTTAGTATTGCCACCATTACCATTAATATTTGCTATGGTGGCGTTGTTACCTTCGATAGCAAAAAGCATCATTTCGTCAGTTCCCGGAGGTCCCCATGTTTCGTAGGCTGTTTTGAAAGCATGTGTGTTGTGATAGCTCCAGCAAGGTCCGCACCAAACAGCAAAAAAGTCTAACGCAACTGGTTTACCAGCATTTGTGTGTTCGTACAAGGTGTGAGTGTCGCCGTTTATGTCTTTTAGGTTAAAGTTTTTTGCGTAGCTGCCATTGGGAAGTTGTGCATAGCTGATGGCTATAAAACTAAACATAGCTACTAAAATTGATAATTTCCTTTTCATAATCTTTTTGTTTTATTGTCTAAATCGTTTAATACAAACCAAATATATATTCATTTTTCAGTAAGTGTGCTTTATTTAACGTTTTTACAACATTTTTAGAAAGTGCTAAAGTCTTACCCCTTGAATTTCAGCAACTTATTAGTTTTAGTTTATTGTTTATTTCTTAACTAATGCACGTTAGTAGCTTTAAATCAAGAAGTTTTGCCTCTAAAATTTAATTTGCAGTTGTGCTTTAATGTCGGTTTTTCTATTACCGTCAATTTCGTCCAATCCGCTGGCAACAGTGTGTCTGTCGGCATACCAAGTTTGGGCAATTCTAAACCAGAAGTTTATATTTCTAGCAATTTGATATTTCATAACCAAATATGCCCTTGTACCTTTGTAGTAGTATGCGGGAATAGAGAAAGCATATAGAACGTCGCTCTCGTAGGCGTAGATTCTTTCGTCGTAGCTATCGGTGTTGAAAAGTGCTATTCGTGCAGATAGGTTTAGGGGTATTTTCGAAAAATTATATTGAGCATCTTGATAGACTAAAAATCCGTTGGTGGCATCGGAGCCTTCCACCTGATATGACGACCATTCAGCACGACTTTTTACTGTAAAGTTGTGATATGGTTTGTGTTGCAAATGTATTCTAAAGTTACGTTTTTCATTGGCATAAACTCTGTTCAAGTGCATATCGTCGGTTATGTTGATAGACTTTCCTTTGTGTCTGTATCTTAGATATATTGACGAATATCTGGCTGGGGTATAATTTAGTTGTAAATTGTAGTCAACCCCCTGTGATGGAGCATCAACACGGAATTTTAGCCACTTAAAGGAGAATAAATCCACATATGCATCTAAGGTGAGTTTGGAATGGAAAATCATATTGGTCCCAAAAAACAGACCCTGTTCGTTGTTGTTTCTACTACTTTCGCCAAATCCCACTGAATATTTTGTTTGATAATCTTTACTGTAATATCTGTGTAGTAATGATATTGAGAAAAATGGATCTAATTGAGTAACAAGTCCGTTTAGGGTGGCAATGCCACCATTACTGCTCATGGAAACTTCTCCGAAGAAGCTATGTTTTCGGATATAGGTTTCGTAGTTAAGTCCAAATCCAGAATTTTGAAGTCCAGTAAATTCAAATTGATTATAGGGTGAAATTCTGCCTTGCACATCTTTGTCGTACTCCATTTGGTAGAATGTAAAACCAAGTCTCGAAAACTCGGTTTTGTAGGATAGGTGTGTTCCAAATAGTTGTAAATTCAAGTTGTTTTTGTAAGCCAACTCTCTGGGTGTTCTGTGAAATCCGGTTTCTTGCAATGATGCTATATAGCTTTCCTCTGCGTCTAAGGTGTCCACAGTGGCGTCAATTCTGTTGTTGGAGTAGAATAGGCTCAATTCCCAGTCTTTCTTTTTAAGGGTTGTGGCAATGCCTCTAAAAAAATTATTTTCGTCGGCAGAGGTGTAGGGTCTTATGCCTTGAGCTCTTTTTTTGATACCGGTTATAGATGAGGTTTTTCCGTATGCCATTCCCGACCATAGTGTTAGACCTTGACCAAATTGGAGGTGGTAATCGCCTATGGCTAAGGATTTTACAATTCCAAAATCTTGTAAAAACAGGTGTGCAGAATAAAAATCGAAACCCTGCTTTTGTGTGCCTTTAAAAAACTCTTCTCCGGCATCTTTTTCGGCAGTAATTCCAAATCTAACTCTATTCTGGTAGTTGAAATTATACTTAGCGTAAAATTTTTGTGGACTGCCAAGATACCTAGCATTGGGATTGGCTTCCAATAGTGAATCGCTGGCAAATGAGTATCCCTTTTGTTCTTCCAAAACTTCTTGATACCTTAAGAAAATTTGGTTTCTACCATATTTAAGAACATTTTTCAGTTTCAGATTATAGGGATTGCTAACGCCTTCAACTTTAATAAATGGTAAGATTCTGTATATAGTTTTATTGTCAAATCCGTTCACAGTTGCCAGCTCATATAGCGTTGCCATATATCCACCATTCATGGAAATATGCTTCTTTAGTTCATAGATTTGATAGTCTGTAAGTGCAAAAACTCTTCTTAAAACATCGTAATCTGGACTATTAATGTTCATTGGATTTTGAAGATAATATTCATACTCTTCCAAAAATTCGGTATAGTCGAAGTCGCCCTCTATGGTGGAGGCAAAATCTTCCATAACCGACTCCAAAAACGAATCGCTTTGCAGGGTGTCCAGCTCCTGTGCCTTTGTAGCGAAAAGAGCAAAAAATATCAATATGACTAATATGTGTCTTTTTTTAAGCATTTAGAAGGTATAATGTAATGATATTTGTGGACTTGGTCCTAAAATTTGGTGTACTGCGGTAGCCAAATCGAAGCAGAAGCTGTTGTAGAAAACTCCCACGCCAAAGCTATATGAGACAACGCCTGTGCTTATTCCAGCACGTGCATAAATTATTTCACTAATTTTATAATCGGCACCAAATCTAAGAACGGCTTTGTTGGCAATATCTTTTTCCACTTCGGCGGCAAAGAGCATCACGTCCGAGAACTTGTAGTGAGCTCCCAATTTGAAGACAATAGGAATATACTCGTCTATGTCGTTGTATGATGTTAGTTTGCTTCTAATGGGGTTGAAAGCTGTGAAGCCCATGGAGATTTTTTCGCTCAACTTTGAGTATATTCCCAAATCGAAGGTGAAATTGTGTCCAGTACCCAAACCTTCTCCAATATTGGTGTTGAGGTAGTCAAACTGAAGCCCGAAGGCAAATCTATCGGCAAACTTTTTGGAGTACGACAGTCCAACTTTAGATTCTAAATATTGTGAGTGTCCAAATTGCTCCACTTGCAGTCCAAAGGCATCATTGCTGGCAATTGGTAAGATTACTCCCAAACCTCTGAAGTTCAGTTCTTTCATCAAAAATCTATTTTCCACAAAAAGTCCTGCTGATATGTCTCTGTTAAAGGAGATCGCGGCAGGGTTGTTGAAAACACTCCAGAAATTTGTTTGACTAACAGATGTTCCTCCCATTCCAGCTGAGCGTCCGCCACGAGCAGTAGGGTCGAACGAAGCTAAGCTAAATTGTTGAAATATAATTATTGTGAATAAAAGTGTAAAAAGCTTTCTCATAATTGTCGGTTTTCAGTCCACTAAAGTACAAATATAAACTCTATTTCTAAATAGTCAAGCTCTTTTTCAATAATTCTTTTTCAATCTACTTTTTTGTTTAGAAACTCAACTTGAACAAATTGGATACTTAATCGTTTTAAATGCGAGCAATTAACAAATACAAATATATAAATCTATTGAGTATGATAGTAAAATTCGAGGAGAAAGCAAAAGTTATTGCGTCGTACAAAGGTATGACAATCACAACAGATCAGCCAGCACCAATGGGTGATGGTAGTGCCCCAGCACCATTCGATTTGTTTTTAGCATCAATTGGCACCTGTGCTGGAATTTATGTAAAATCGTTTTGCGACAGAAGAGGTATTCCCACTGATGGAATTCAGATTGAGCAATCTGTAACAGATTATGACAAAGAGAAAGGTTTAATTAGAGGAATGAAATTGGATATTCAGCTTCCAGCAGATTTTCCAGAAAAATATAGAGCAGCTGTAATCTCTTCAGCATCGCTTTGTGCTGTGAAGAAACATCTTGAAAATCCTCCAACAATTGAAACAATTACTTCTATTGTAGAGTAAATATTGTTGAGTTGAATTAGAAAATAAAAAAACCTGCTCAAAGCAGGTTTTTTTATTTTAGTTAACTATGCTGTCGATTAGTTTGTCATCGGCAAAATTTGGTAAAGTAACTTTCAGTTTGGGTTCATTTTCCATTGCACGTTTAATGGCAAATACTGCACCTTCGTTTTTCGCCCAGCTACGTCTAGAGATTCCGTTATTTACGTCCCAGAACAGCATTGATTTCAATCTTCTGTCGGCATCTTCAGTTCCGTCTAATACCATTCCAAATCCTCCATTAATAACTTCGCCCCAGCCAACGCCACCGCCGTTATGAATTGATACCCAAGTGGCTCCACGGAAGGAGTCGCCAATTACATTTTGTATTGCCATGTCGGCAGTGAAGGCTGAACCGTCGTAAATATTTGATGTTTCGCGGAAAGGGGAGTCGGTACCCGAAACGTCGTGGTGGTCGCGTCCTAAGACAATGGGAGCTGAAATTTTTCCAGATTTAATGGCTTTGTTGAAGGCTTCGGCAATTTTTGTTCTGCCTTCGGCATCAGCATATAGTATTCGAGCTTGCGAACCAACAACCAATTTGTTTTCTTTGGCACCTTTTATCCATTGAATATTATCGTGCATTTGTTGCTGAATCTCCTTTGGCGACGATTTTGCCATCTCTTCTAAAACCTCCATGGCGATTTTGTCGGTGGTGTCTAAGTCGTTGGCACTGCCAGAGGTGCAAACCCAGCGGAAGGGACCGAAGCCATAGTCGAAGCACATTGGACCCATGATGTCTTGAACATAAGATGGATATTTAAAGCTTCCGTCTGCTTTCAGAATATCGGCTCCAGCACGGCTTGATTCCAATAAAAAGGCATTTCCATAATCGAAGAAATACATTCCTTTTTCGGTCATTTTGTTTATGGCTGCAACGTGGCGACGAAGGCTTTCTTGAACTTTATCTTTAAATTTTTCAGGTTCTTCGGCCATCATTCTGTTGGATTCTTCCAAAGAGACTCCCACGGGATAGTAGCCACCAGCCCACGGATTGTGAAGTGAAGTTTGGTCGGAGCCAAGTTCTACTTTTATATTGTTTTCGGCCACATATTCCCAAAGGTCAACAATGTTTCCTTGATAGGCAAAAGATACAACTTCCTTATTTTTTCGGGCATTTCCAACTCTTTCAAATAGCTTGTCTAAGTCGTCATAAACTTCGTCAACCCAGTTTTGCGAATGACGTGTTTTTGTAGCTTTTGGATTAATTTCGGCAGTAATAGAAACGCAACCAGCTATATTCCCAGCTTTTGGTTGTGCTCCCGACATTCCGCCTAATCCTGCTGTGATAAATAATTTTCCGGCCAAACCTTTGTCGTCGATCATTCTGCCAGCATTGAGCACTGTAATTGTTGTTCCGTGGACAATTCCTTGGGGTCCGATGTACATATACGAGCCGGCTGTCATTTGTCCATATTGTGTAACTCCCAGTGCATTGAATTTTTCCCAATGGTCTGGTTTAGAGTAGTTTGGTATCATCATTCCGTTGGTAACAACCACTCTTGGAGCATCTTTATGCGAAGGAAACAGCCCCATAGGGTGTCCAGAATACATCACTAAAGTTTGCTCATCTGTCATTTCGGCAAGATATTTCATTGCCAATCGATATTGTGCCCAGTTTTGAAAAACAGCACCATTTCCACCATAGGTAATTAGTTCGTGTGGGTGCTGTGCCACGGCATGGTCGAGGTTGTTTTGAATCATCAACATTATTGATGCAGCTTGTTTTGATTTTGCTGGATATTCCTCTATGGGTCTGGCATAAATTTTATGTTTTGGCATAAAGCGGTACATATAAATTCTACCATATGTATTTAACTCCTCATTAAATTCTTTTGCTAAGATTTCGTGATGTTTTGGGTCGAAATAGCGTAAAGCATTTTTCAGAGCCAATTTTTTTTCATCACTGCTAAGAATCTCTTTTCTTTTGGGAGCGTGATTTACGTTGGGATCATAGGGCATTGCTGGTGGTAATTCACAGGGTATGCCTTCCAAAATTTCATCTCTAAAACTTTTCATCTCTTATATTTTTTCTGCTAAATTACAAAATATTATTTTTTAAATCTAAAAATTTAAGATTTATAACATCTATATTTGTTTTATGATTTTTAGTATGTATATGCGAAAAAGCCTTTCTATAATGTTACAGAAAGGCTGAGTAATATTTCTAAGTTTGGGGTGTTTTATAAAGCGTTAATTTTTTTCATCAAACCTGATTTAAGGTTTGCAGCTTTATTTTTATGAATAACACCTCTTTTTGCAAGCTTATCAATTAGTGAGCTAATGTGTGGAAGTTGTGCCATAGCTTCTTCTTTGTTTTCAATCATGCGTGCTTTTTTGAGAGCATTTCTCATAGTTTTTGCGTGATAACGATTCTCTATGCGTTTTTTTCCGTTGCTTCTAATTCTGCGTATTGCTGATTTGTGATTAGCCATTTTAAAAATTTATTTTTACTTTAATACTATAATCTTTTTCCGTTTTGGGAGTGCAAAATTACGATTATTTTCCAATAATCCAAAATATTTTATCTTTTTTTTCATTTTTGCCCTCACTTATATGTAAATAATGTAAGGTAAGTTGAAAATTAGTGCTATATAATTTTTAAAAACCAAATAAATTTCGTAATTTTGCAGTTCTTTTTAAAAAGCATATAATTTAATGATAACAATAACATTACCAGATAATTCTACAAAACAATTTGAAAACGGAGTGAGTGGCTACGATGTTGCCATGTCTATCAGTCCTGGTTTGGCTCGTAATTCGCTGGCTATCAGTGTAAATGGAGTTGTTCAGGATTTGCTAAAACCTATTAATGCCGACTCTGAAATAAAGATTTTCACTTGGAACGACCCAGAGGGTAAGGCTACAATGTGGCACTCGTCGGCACATATTATGGCGGCAGCCATTGAAGAGTTATACCCGGGAGTTAAGTTTGGAATTGGACCCGATATTGAAAATGGCTTCTATTATGATGTTGATTTTGGCGATCATACGCTAACCGAAGATGAACTTGAAGGCATTGAAAAAAAAATGCGAGACTTAGTGTCTCAAAAACATGGATTTGAATATCGTGAAGTGTCTAAAGCAGAGGCTTTAGACTATTTTACAAAGAAAGATGATGAGTATAAAATCGAGCTTATAAATGAGTTGGAAGATGGTACAATTTCGTTCTATCAGAGTGGTGATTTTGTTGACCTTTGCCGAGGTCCACATTTGCCCGATACATCATTTATAAAAGCAATAAAACTTTTATCCATTGCAGGAGCATACTGGCGTGGTGACGAAAATCGCAAACAGCTCACAAGAATTTATGGAATTACTTTCCCAAAGAAGAAAGAACTCGATGAATATTTGGAGATGCTTGAAGAGGCTAAAAAACGCGATCACCGAAAATTAGGAAGAGAGTTGGAGCTTTTCACATTCTCACAAAGGGTGGGGTCGGGCTTACCAATTTGGTTGCCCAAAGGAGCTGAGCTGAGAGAAAGATTGGAAAACTTCTTGAAAAAAGTTCAAAAAGAGTATGGATATGAGCAAGTAATTTGTCCTCATATTGGAAATGTTGAACTTTATAAAACATCAGGTCATTACCAAAAGTATGGAAAAGATTCTTTCAACCCCATTAAAACACCCGTTGAAGGTGAAGAGTTTATCTTGAAACCTATGAACTGCCCCCATCATTGCGAAGTTTATTCTTCCAAACCTCGTTCATATCGCGATTTGCCTTTGCGTTTGGCCGAATTTGGAACAGTTTATCGCTATGAGCAAAGTGGCGAGTTGCACGGCTTGACCCGTGTTAGAGGTTTTACGCAAGATGACGCACATATATTCTGTACACCCGACCAGCTTCTAGAAGAGTTTAAAAAGGTTATAGATATTGTACTTTATATTTTCAAAACCCTTGAGTTTAAGGATTTTACGACCCAAATATCTTTAAGAGATGCCAATGACAAGGAGAAGTACATTGGTTCTGACGATAACTGGGAGAAATCGGAGAGTGCCATTCTTCAGGCAGCCAAAGAAAAGGGTTTAGATTATGTGATAGAGAAGGGCGAAGCAGCTTTTTATGGTCCAAAAATGGACTTTATGGTAAAAGATGCTTTGGGTCGCAAATGGCAGTTGGGAACAATTCAGGTGGACTATAATTTGCCCGAACGTTTTGAACTGGAATATGTTGGTGCCGACAATCAGAAACACCGTCCCATTATGATTCATCGTGCTCCTTTTGGCTCCATGGAGAGATTTGTGGCTGTTCTTTTGGAACATACAGCAGGGAATTTCCCGTTATGGTTAACACCAGATCAGGTTACAATTTTGCCCATAAGTGAGAAGTATCAGGCATATGCCGAAAAGGTACTGGCAAGCTTAGCAGAAGCTGATATCAGAGCTAATATTGACGACAGAAGCGAAAAAACTGGAAGAAAAATTAGAGATGCCGAAATGAAAAAGATTCCATTTATGTTGATAGTGGGAGAGAAGGAAGAGTTGGATAATAGTGTTTCGATTCGTAAGCACGGAGAAGGAGATCAGGGAGTTATGAGTATTTTGGATTTTGTAAATAAGATAAACGAAGAGATTAAACAATCAATTTTGAAATAAATATAGTATTAATTTAAGGAAAGGAGAAAGTTATAGCACAAAGTAGAAGACAGGGCTCCAATAGAAATTTTCAGAGTAGAAATCAGGCAGCCCATAGAATAAATGAGTTTATTACCACACCCGTAATACGTTTGGTAGGAGACGATGTAGAGCCAAGTATTATGAATTTGCGCGAAGCCTTAGATATGGCTGAGCAAATGGAATTGGATTTGGTTGAGATATCACCCAATGCAAATCCGCCGGTGTGTAAAATTCTTGATTATCAGAAGTTTTTATACGAGCAGAGGAAAAAACAGAAAGAGATGAAATCTAAGGCAACCAAAATTGTGGTTAAAGAGATTCGTCTTGGACCTAATACTGACGAGCACGATTTTAATTTTAAGGTAAATCATGCCATTGGTTTTTTGAAAGATGGCAATAAAGTTAAAGTAGATGTGTTTTTTAGAGGTCGTACAATTGTATATAAAGACCAAGGTGAAATTTTATTATTAAGATTTGCCGAGGCTTGTATAGAATATGGTAAACCAGAACAGATGCCCAAATTAGAAGGCAAACGTATGATTATGATACTTTCGCCTTCAAAGAAATAGATATTGATTTATAACAGTTCAACTAATTATTAACTTAGAAAATTTGACAAAATGCCAAAAGTAAAAACCAAATCCAGTGCGAAAAAACGTTTTTCGTTTACAGGAACCGGTAAAATTAAGCGTAAACATGCCTACAAAAGCCACATTTTGACTAAAAAAACTAAAAAGCAGAAACGCAATTTAGGTCATACAGCTATTGTAGATAAAGCAGATAGTAAGAATATCAGAATTATGCTTAATAGCAAATAAATTAAATGGAGTCATTAACCCTTACTTACAGCTCTTTAAGTTTCCTTTAGTGGAACGCTGAAGTAAAAAAAAGAAATGGAGATTAAATTATGCCAAGATCAGTAAATCATGCGGCTTCGAGAGCTCGCAGAAAAAAAGTTTTAAAACTTACAAAAGGCTATTATGGCCGTCGTAAAAATGTATGGACGGTAGCTAAAAACACTTGGGAAAAAGGTCAAGAATATGCATATCGCGACCGTAGAGTTAAGAAACGTAATTTCAGATCACTCTGGATTATGCGTATTAACGCTGCAGCCCGTGAGTACGGAATGTCTTATTCAGTTTTTATGGGTAAGGTAAACAAAAGCGGAATTGGACTAAACCGTAAGGTTTTAGCCGATTTAGCTATGAACAATCCCGAGGCTTTCAAAGCCGTTGTGGACCAAGTGAAATAGATAAAAACAACTGTTGTAAATCATAAAAAAGACCGCCTTTATTAAGGTGGTTTTTTTTATGTGCAAGATGTTGAATAATGAACAATTATGAATTGTAAATTCTGAGTTTTATTTTTTCAGCTCCCCCGCGGGATTTGGGAAAACGAAAAAATTGGAGAAACTTGGAAATCTTGAAACTTGAAAAATCAACTACCTCTTTTTAACCACAGAGACACAGAGAACACACAAAGAACACGGAGGATTTGCCTATGCTAAATAATGTTTTTTGTAGGAGACAAAAAAACACCAAAGATAGTATAAAACAATATTGTCAATATAGAATTATTTTGTCTTCGACAAAATAGCACATATAATGAAAAATATAATAGAACACAAACGTCAAAATATAAAAAAAGTTCTATTATATTTTTTTCTTATATGTGTTTACGAATTGTATTGCATACAATTCGTATAATTCCCAAGAAAGCTTCCTCTGTGCCTTGGTGTCTCCTTTGTGGGTAGTGTTCAAAAAAGTGTGTATGGGAAAAATGTAATTTATAATTTCTTTCAAAGAGAACCCATAAAATAATATGGGATTCTCTTTTCCAGATTTTTTTCCTTTTGCAAATATATTAAAATAAT
>JAAYKF010000081.1 GCA_012522535.1 Bacteroidales bacterium | reverse complement strand
TTATCTATATTTGTAAGCTCAATAGTAGCAATTTATGAAGGCAGTAGATATAATAACCAACGAAATAGTTCCCCTTAAAACATCGGATAGTGGCGATTTTGCCCTGCGTCAGATGGAGGAGCTAAAGGTGTCGCATCTGCCCATTGTAAACAGTGAAGATTTTTTAGGACTTATCTCCGAAGAGGATATTTTAAACCAAGAAGATACAGCCCAATCCATTGGCACATACTCACTTTCGTTGAGCAGAGCTGCTATTTTCGACTCTCAACATTTTTATGATGTAATAAAAATTATTGATGAAGAGAAAATCACCCTTTTGCCAGTAGTTGATAGTAAAAATCAATATCTTGGTGCCATAAGTTTACAAACTGTTTGTCATCAGCTTAGTAAAATTACAGCCGTATCCAATCCCGGTGCTGTGATAGTTTTGGAAATATTTGTGCACGACTATCTTATGTCGCAAATAGCTCAAATAGTGGAATCCAACGATGCCAAAATAATGAGTATGTACGTAAGTAATCATGCTGATTCTACAAAAATGGATGTGATTCTTAAAATCAATAAAAATGATATTACATCCATTATTGCCACCTTCAATCGCTACAACTACATCATAAAAGAGACATTCTCCGAAAGCGATTATTATGAAATGCTAAACTCGCGCTATGATGAATTTATTTCGTGGCTCAATGTTTAAAGGCTATGAAGGTTAAATTTTATATTTCAAATATCTTTTTTCTTTTTTTCATTTTTGGAAGTCTTTTTTCGCAGGAAAATCAGGAAATATTAGTTTCAAAAATCGAAATTGAAGGTAATAATCGTACTAAAACAGAAATTGTTCTCCGAGAAATAGAATTTGTCGCAGGAGATACAATTTTATTGACAGTTTTTGAGGATAGGCTGGAAAGAAGTAAGGAAAACTTGACCAATACTTCACTTTTCAATTTTGTGTCCATAGATTATAATTTAATTTCAGAAAGCGAAGTGTTTGTCTTTGTAAAACTTGTGGAACGCTGGTATATACTGCCTTTTGGAGCATATAGCTTGATGGAGGGCGACCTAAATACATGGTGGCAAGAGAAAAATATGAATCATATTGCCATCCACGGACATTTGTTGGATTTTAATTTCAAAGGACGAAGAGAGCAAGTCTTAGGACGCTTTAGTTTGGGCTACGACCGAAGTTTAGGACTGACCTATTATGTGCCTTACATAAATGAAAACAAAACCTTAGGATTGATGCTTGATGGACGATTTTCGTGGCAAAAAGTTTTAGCCTCTCACACACAAGATTACAAATATCAATACCTGAAAAATGACAATAATTTTTTGCTTAAAAGTGGCTATTTGTCAGCATCATTGGTCTATCGTCCAGCCTTTAGAATGACAGAACAATTTTCAGTATCTTACTATAATTTGTATTTCTCGGATACACTTTTGGCAAATAATCCTGCCTTTTCAAGGCAAAAAAACATGCAATATATCAATCTGTTTTCCAAATTTAAAGTGGATTATCGAGATGATAAATCATACCCCTTAAACGGTTTTTATTTCGATTTTATGGCTTCATATTCAGGACTTAAACTATTGAAAGATGAGGTCTTTTTAGGGGCTTATTTGCAAACAAATTTTAGGTTTTATAAGCCTTTGACAGAAAACTTTTACTGGGCTTCGGGTATAAATCTAAGCACAAGCAAATATCAAAATTATGTGAGTTATTTGGGTCAAGAAATTGGTAGCTCAGGAAACGAAATCAGAGGTTTTGAGCTCTATCGCATACCTGCCACTCATTTTGCTGTTTTGAAAAATAATTTAAAATGGAACTTTTTACCCAAAGTCAATTTTAAACTCCCTTTTATAAAATATGAAAAAATAAGTTTGATACATTTTGCAGCATATTTGAATCTTTTTGCCGATATTGCCACTTATCAAAATGATTATAGACGTTCGTTTTTTAGTAGTGAGAATATTTCGCCAAAATATATTTATAGTCTTGGTGCTGGTCTGGACATGGTTTCCTACTACGATATTGTCTTTAGAATGGAGGCAAGTAAAAATTTCTTATTTAATCAATGGGGATTTTTTGTACATTTAAAGTCATCAATTTAAGCCGATATGAAAAATAGAATATTTGCAATTTATGGTAATCCCTCAAGCGCAGTTTCCTTCGAAGCTGTGGAAAAGATATGCAAAAAAGTACAGCAGAATAAAGGGAGTCTGCTTATTTATGAACCGCTTTATAAAGAGTTTGTCAAGATCCAAAAAGTGGAGTTTGAAGCAGAATTTTTCAATGAAGGCGATTTGCTAAAAAATAGAGCAGATGTTGTGGTTTCGGTGGGTGGCGATGGCACTTTTTTGGGAACGTTGCCCTTTATTCACGATAGTGAAATTCCAGTTATGGGCATTAATAGCGGAAGATTGGGTTTTTTGGCAAACACCCAAATTGAAGATATTGATGAAGCTTTCGAAAATTTCGTGAACGGAAATTATAATTTAGACAAACGTGCAGTTTTACAAATTACACCCCAAATTGACAAGCCAGAATATAAGCTATATGCCCTAAACGACATCACAGTTCGCAGAGGTGAAAATGCCAATATGCTCTCCTTTGAAACAGTTGTTGATGATTGTTTTTTAAATAATTACTGGGCTGATGGAATTGTTTTTTCAACACCAACAGGCTCCACGGCATATTCACTTAGCTGCGGTGGTCCAATACTAACTCCTAATGCTAAAGCTATGATTATCACGCCAATAGCATCACACACATTAACGGTAAGACCAATTGTGATTTCAGATGAAAGTATTGTAAAAATTAAAGTAAGTGGGCGAGGGGAGAATTTTTCCCTTTCAGTAGATTCCAGTAGCGAAACAGTAGAAATAGGCTCAGAATTACTTATACAAAAAGCACCTTTTTATCTCTCAATAGTCCGCTTTGAACATCATTCATTTTACGAAACTATAAGAAGTAAATTGATGTGGGGATATGATAAAAGGAATTAAGATAGTTTTCATAGTCGTCTATCGACTATAAGAACCAGGACTTTAGCATTCCATCTGACTGCTAGAAGATGTACAGTATAGTTCTAAATGATTTAGAATGGACTTCGTTAATCCGACAAAGGCAATTAACAAAAAAATAACATGAGCTGTCATTGTTTTTGTTAGATATGTTTGTATATTTGAAAAAAACATATAAACATGTTTGTGCAAAAAAGTGGTTTATTTTCTTTAAATGTTGGTGTTTCACGCACACACACACACACACTGTTTCGGCTTCTTTATCGACTAATATAAATTTTAATACTAACATCTGCCAAAGCATTTATATTTGTTTTGGTAAGCTTTCGTTCTTGAATTATCTCATAACTATAAATGATATTCCGCCCTAGCTTCCGTGGGGGAGCGGAGATAAACTATGTTGTATTTGTGTAGCAGTAGCTACGAGAATTAAAAAATGTTTTATTTAAAATTTATTTGATATGAAAATTAGAATTTACATTTTAGGAATATTGTTTTTTTTGTGCTCTGCTGCCTATGGACAATACGAACAGTATTTAGAAATGGTGGAACCTTATTTGTCAGAGCCAATTGAAAGTGGTTTTTTTTATTTTAATACACCTAATAATCTTCAGCCAGGCTACCTATATCAGCTTTATAGGCAGTCTGCACCAGATTTAAATAACAATATGATCGTTACCAATTATCATAAAGATAATATTATTGGATTTTCTCATTACAAGTATCAGCAAACGTACATGAACATACCAATAGAAGGAGCTGGTTGTATTGAGCATTATACACCTGATGGCTCTTTAAGTTTCATTAACGCCAAAGTTGCAGATTCAATTAAAGAAAGTCATATTCCAAGACTAAGCGGTAAGGAAGCTTTGGAACTTCTTTCAAAAGAAATAAATGAAAAGGAAGTTGTGTTTGCTTGGGAAGATAGAGAATGGGTACAGCAGATGAAACTCGATAACGATGGTGATGTAACTGCATTGTTCCCCTCCACTAAGCTAATTTGGGCTATTGATGAAATGAAAGATGTACAAATGATTATTCCAGGCCATAGATATAAATTGGCGTATGAAATACCAGTAACTTATATCTATCCAAATCTTGAAACAATTGTTTATTATGTGGATGCAAATAATGGTAGTATTTTAAAACATCGCTCAACTTTACATAATGATGGTCCCGCAAAAATTTACAACTATGGTGTTAAAACCATTGATAATCAGTGGAGTGGTGGTTTTGTTCAAAAATATATATTAAAAACTAATGATAATGGTAGGTATATTCATACCAAAAAACCAAATAATATTAATAGTGCTTGGTGGACTATATCTGACGTTACAGATGCTGATGACGTCTGGGGAGATTTTGATATGAAAGAAACTTCTACGCATTATCATACAAGCAACAGTTGGGATTTTTTTTATAACTATTTTGGCAGGTATGGGCAGGATAATGCAGGAAAAAAAGTAAGAGTTAAAACACAATGGAGTGTACATAATGCATATTTTCAGCCTTTTAACTCCTACAATGAACTTGCCTTTGGTTATACAGATTTTGGGGGGTATTTTGGAGAAGAACCATCTGTTGTTGGGCATGAATATACACACGGTGTAATTTATCATACTGCTAATTTAGCTTATGAGTTTGAATCGGGTGCCTTAAATGAGTCGTTTGCAGATATATTCGGCACTGTAATTCAAGCAAAAATGTTGGATGGAGGTTATACAGATTGGATTTTAGGGAATCATGTTCCAATCTCTGTATTAATGTCTCGTAGCTTAAAAGATCCAAAAAGCAGAGGGCAGAATTATGGAGGTAACGTTGGGCAGCCAGACACATATGGAGGAACTTTTTGGTATATGGGAGACTATAATTTTGATAGAGGTGGAGTTCATGTTAATTCAGGCGTACAAAACAAATGGTTTTATTTATTGACAGATGGTGATAGTGGATATAATGACCATAATGATTACTACGATGTTACTGGAATAGGAATGGATAAGTCAATTAAGATAACCTATCTTGCACTAACTTCATTTTTGTTAAGTTCGTCCCAATATAAGGATTCAAGAGAGGCAACAATAAAAGCAGCTAGATTGATTTTTGGCGATTGCTCTTATGAGCATATATCTACAGCTAATGCGTGGTATGCTGTTGGTGTTGGAAACCAATATGATTGTGAGCCCGTATCTGTAGGCGTTGAAAAAGAATTAAATTTTGAAGTCTTCCCCAATCCTACGAAAAATTCAATAACTATTGCTATGCCAGACATAATCGCTTCTACGATTAGTATTTATGATATTACGGGTCGATTAATAGGTAATGTTGATAGCAGTCAAAATTTAATTGAATATGATGTATCCCATCTACGTAGTGGTATTTATATCATTAGATTTGAATTTGAAAATTCATCTTTTACAAAAAAATTAATTATAGAATAATGAGAGCTTTAGTTATGTTATTATTGTTAGGATTAGCCTGTCCTAATATCAGTTTTTCACAAGCTAGTAACAGAATTTCAATCCAAACAGGCTTGTTTCACACTTTTTTCGACAAATCTTCTCCATTTCTAAATTTAGAAAATAGAGATAAAAGCAAAATTCCTTATCAGAAAAACTTCTTTTTCAACTCTTATGAGTTACAATATCAGAGGAAAATTGGAGAACTTAATGCTATTTCTGTAGAGGGAAGCTATTATTTCAATACCTATGCTAAAGTTTATGGGCAAGATTTTAAAGAAGCATATTATGCACGTGGATATTACACCATAAATGCCAGTTTTATTAGGTGTTTAAAGATAAATGATAGATTTAATTACCGCTATGGAGGAGGAGTAAACTATAGATTGGGACATGAAGATGTTGTCTTCAATTATCCGTCGCTAGAAAAATCGCAAAATCCTAATGTTTTTATGGAATCGAGAAAAGTTCGCGATTTTGGGATAAATGCTAGGTCAGGACTAGAGTATTCTCCGCTAGATTGGCTAAGCCTATATTCCGAACTTGATTTTATTGGTTTTGTCTATGTTCATGACAAAAAACAAATAAAATTGATAAAAGATGATTATGGCTTTAATGGCTATCCCGTGCGCTTTGACCTCTCTTGGAGATTTGGAGTAGGTTTCAACTTTTGATTATGATAATGGATGTTATAAATGAAAACCTACAATTTAGGATAAGATTGGATATAATCGCATAAGTCTTATTAATTATATGACCATTAAATATGTGTTTCATTTGTCCACACTTCGATGCATCTCAATGAAATTGGGATGCATCGAAGACCAAGACAAGTTAAGCTCAAGAATAATGCACCTAAATAAATTGGGCATTCAAACTAAGTATCTACAACTTACACTCTCTTCAAATCATTGAAAGTTTGTCCATAGCCAATTAGAAACTGGGGGTTGATTTTAAATCAATTTTTGATTATTTTTGCAGAAAGGGTCAAGATATAAAGCAAGACCCTCTGAGTAAACTTACACACTTAATGGGATAGTGTCCAAAATAGGTATGAGTACATTTTTTGTTTATATAAATTTAGACGCAATCAAATCATTTAGATTAGGTCTCTTAACCTTATTTCTATTCATGTCATCCCAGCTTTTTTCGCAGGAGAATCAAAAATTTATATTTTTAGATGCTATGTATGGTAATCCTGTATCTGATGTAGAGGTTTTTGACAAAAGTAAATTTATTACCAAAACGGATAAAAACGGTCAATGCTTTGTTCCAAAAAACACTAAAACCATCTATTGTTTGCACACAGGATATTCGGACACATTGGTGAATTTGGCATATCACATCGGAGATGAAATTATGCTAAATCCACGTTATAAAATCCTTGATGAAGTGGAGATAAAAGGAAATTATAAAGCCAAAAAGCATTTTAAAAGACTTATAGAACAAAGCAGGGAAACGGTGCAAGATTTAGATACAACCTTTTATTATTTGATACATGATAAAATAGTACACACGGATGATACTATCAAGGCAATGGAAATGTTTTTGTTGCAAAAAACAACATACAGTAACAAAACTAAGCAAGTCCATTATATCATGGAAAAACTGATAAGTTATAATGAAAGTTTAGATTATAGTGGCACACAAAATATAATTTATATTGGGAGTACTTCTACAAATAAGAAAAAGCTTCTATTCTCTATGCCAGATATACTTTATAGTGTCAAAAGAGGTGAGAGTTTTGGAGGTGATACAATTCAGTTTTTAGTTAAAATACGTGATTTGTTTTGGCGTGGCACATACGCTTTCTATTTTGTTTCCAATAAATTAAGAGCAGTTGAAAGTGCTAGAGAAATGACTTTAATGGGTATAAATTACCAGTTAAATTCTAAGCTTATTTATTCATGCTCGCCTTATGTGGTTTTAGAGAGTAGTTTTTATCAAGCCTATGTTAAACCAAAATCCGAACTTGTTAAAAAATTTGAAAATTTGCACAAGCGAATTCATAGGTGTAGAAAGGATAGGGTACCCAAACCCAAAAGAGATTGTTGTGGCGTAGATGCATCATCCGTATATTCCTCCTATGATGCTATCAGATTGGGTAGAAAAGCATTCTTAGGTAAAGACACCAAGGAAGAGTTTCTACCTGTAAAAGAGGAGGATTTAATTGATTTTGTTAATCAATTAGATTCATTGGATGCAGATGATGAATTTATTGATATAAAAACTGATATGGAAAAACTTTTAGAAGAACATGGGCAGTGATAATGTTATATCGTTTGTATTCCAAAATTGCACTAAATCGAAGAAATAATTTCAAATAGTTTTATTTCTATATTTTCAAGTTCAATATCTCTTTCGCCTTGTCGCCATATCTGAAATCTGATATAATCATTTTTGCTTCGCAAATTGGGAACAACGTATAACATAGAAAATGAGTTGTTGGCTGTATCCAGTTCAAAATGTGGGTTGCCAGGTTCAACGCCTGTCCATGTATAAGATTTATTTTTATAAAAAGTAACAGCGTTGGGTATCAATCCATCAATCCCGCTATATGATTCTGCATTATATGTCCACTTTGCTTGTAATAGAAACAGTTTTCGTGGTTTATAAAACTCTTTAATATGTACATTAATTCCTTCGGAATAAATATGTTCGCTGTTTATTTGTTCGTTATTCAAATCAAAATTCCATGAAGTTTTATATTCCAACTTCATATTTTCGATGGGAACATTTATAAAATCGCCAGCAGATAATTCCAATAATTGTTTTTGCTCGTGCGTTGTTTGTTTGGTTTGCCCAAAGGTCGAAAAATAGAACTTTTTTGTCATAAGCGAACCTGAAAGAATGTAATTCTTCATTTGCCAAGTTTGGAAAATATTTAGGATAACAAAAAGAACAATTGGCACTGCAACCCACTTTCTGATTTTCTTAGAAATCAACACATATCCCAGTGCAATAGCCACAATGGCATATATATCAATCATTGCCCTTTGCGAAAAACTATGAGCATACCACCAAGTGGTCCAGCAGCTAACAATATAGGTGAACAAAACAAAAACCACAGCCAAAAGTATGTTGTTTTTACCCTCTTTTAGCATTTTTGCAAAGCCTATAAGGGCTATTATAGCCAGAGGCGTATAAATAATCCAGCCTTTTTTAAAGCTAAACAAAAACGGAATTGTGTATGGACTTAGCCAGTCTAAGCCTTCGCCGGCATTATTGGCATAGCTGTTCATAAAGAATTGCCCAGCAGTGAGCCTCCAATATACAAATTGAATGCTAATTATTAGAGTGAAGCTCAATAAAGTAGCTATAGTAACTTTGAGATGTTCTTTGAAAAATAAATTTATTTTTCTTACAATATTTGGATATTCATCTGTGGTCCAAAGAAGTGGTATTAGTCCAAACATAAGATTTGGCATACGTGTTAGCCCCAAAAGTCCTAAACTAACACCAATATATATCCCATTTTTCAGATTTGGAACTTTATGAAATTCAATGGTTTTTAGGATTAACAATGCCACAAGCATAAAAGAAATATTATGTGTAAAAGTGGTGCCATACATAGAATTGTACATCAAATTTGTTCCAAAAAATATAAGTAAAAGCACCACGCTTGTTATTTTATCGTCGAAAAAATGTTTTAATAATTTCCTCAGAATTACAAATGCTAATGCAATATAAAAGTAGCAACCAACAGTAAAACTTATTGCGTATGGGAGAGAATATCCATCAATAGGGAAGTTTAAAATATGTGCAAAAAGATGTCCAATTAAAAAGAAAGGGGTCAGTAGCACAGCCAAACCTGCTGTATATTTTGTGAAAGCAATTTCGTTAAAATGGGTGTTAAATTGATATAAAGTATCGGAGAAATTGTAAATACTATTAAGCTCAATATAGTGTGCAAGGGGCAGTTTGAAGGTTTTGTCTATAAAGAAATTTGGCAAATAGCAATATTGCCCCATGGTGTCCCAGGTAAGAATCCTAGCAAAATCGCGTTGAAAAAAGGAGACTATCAACACAATGAAAATCAATATTAGACTACTTTTGCTATTGAAATATTTTTTGAAATTCATAAATAATAATTATTAATTTTCAAAAGTAAACAAAAAAAGCTAACTGTGAAGCTAAATTTGACCTTTATGTTTTTCAGTTGGGAAAAAGTTTTTGGTTTTAAAACAAAAAAGCCACAGTCGTATAGAGCTGTGGCTTTATAATTTGTTGTTCTCTCAACTACTTGGTTTTAAGTAAGTTATTCTTCAAAATTGTATTGAATGTAAATAGAGACTTAATGGAACCAGTGGCATAAAAACAGTGTAATGTTCCTTCCCATGCATAAATTATGAACTCTGATAATTTATCAATATCCACTTTAAAATCAATCATTCCAATTTTTTTTGCTTCTAACAAGCAGTTGTAATGACTATGTTTTACCAAATTAATTACATCACAGGCAGCTTGTCTAACCTCTTCACTTTCGGCACTATTTATAATTCTACTTGCAATGGTGCTAAAGGGAAAAGCATTTCTATTGACGTAATAATCAACGTAGTGCGAGTACAAATTTTCAATTCTTCTAAGTGGGTCAACCTTTATATCTGTAAGAATTGGGTCTGTTAAATCTTGAATTGTTCTGGTGTAATAGGCAATTAGTTGAATTAAAAAATCGTCCATACTGCGATAGAGTGTGTAAAAATCTTCTTTACCAAGTTCAATAGCCATACACGCATTTTCGATAGTGAATTGTGCTTTGTCGTTTTTGGTGAAAAAATCAAGAGCTTTCAAGGTAATATCATTTTTCCTTGTAAGCTGTATGTCAATGTCAAATGTGTCGTTCATAGAGGTTTTATGTTTTATGTTTTCATTTTTGCAAACATAGAAAAAAAGCTTTGCCATATCAGTAAAAAACTCCACAAATCGCTGCTAAGATAGTGTTAAATTCATAATGAGCTAAAACACAGACATTTAAACGTATTGCAACCGCACTCTGTTTAGGAAATTATTTATAAACAAAAAAGAGGGCTTAAAGCATTATTTGGCAAGGCTTATCAACTGTTGAGCTACGAAAAATTGCTTTTGAAATTTTAACCTAAAACATTAAACGATTTAGATTTAGATTTGAGTTTTAAAAGATGGAGTCGAAAATTTTGTCGCTGGCTCCAATATTGTTCTCGACAAATTTTTTGGAAATTTCCGAAGCTTGTCTTATCTCAATCTCATTGTTCAATTTTTTCTCAAAGATGTTTTTTAAATCAACATGATTTTTTACACAAAAAGCACCACCAAGTTTGATTAAGCTTTTTGCCTCTTCAAACTTCTCATAATTTGGACCAAAAATTATGGGCATTCCGTAGCAAGCAGCTTCTAAAACATTGTGAATTCCTTTGCCAAATCCACCACCAATATGGGCAAAAAATCCATATTGATAAATACTACTCAAGAGTCCAATACTATCAACAATGATTACGTTAAACTCCGACAGATTACTGCTTTCATCGGTTTTAGAAAGTTTTATGCTCTTCTGTTTTTCAAATATAGATTCCACAGAAGCAATTCTCTCGTGGTCTATTTCGTGTGGAACAACTATTAATTTTAAATTACTATATTCATCAAGAAGCTTTGCAAAAACTTCTTCATCTTTTTGCCAACTACTGCCAATTATTATAGTTTTGTTTTTGTCTAAATTCTCAAATTGAGGGATTCTTTTGGGTGCAGAGCAAATTTGAGCCACTCTGTCGAAACGTGTGTCGCCAGTAATGGTGTAGTTTTTTAAATTTATGGATTCTAAAAGTTTGGCACTTGACTCATCTTGAACAAAAAAGTGTTCAATTTTGGCAAGCTGTTGGGCAAACCATTTGCCATAGAATTTGAAAAATATTTGGTTTGGTCTAAAAATAGCTGATACAATATATAGAGGAATTTTGTTTTTACTCAAACAATCAATGTAGTTGTACCAATATTCATATTTTACAAAAAAAGCTTTCTTGGGGCTCAAATAATAGATAAATCGTTGAACATTTCTGGGTGTATCTTGTGGCAGATAGATTATTAGGTCTGCCCAAGTGTAATTTTTTCTCACTTCGTAGCCCGAAGGCGAAAAGAAGGTCAAAACAATGGCATAATGGGGTTTCTGATTTTTTATTTTTTCAATAAGGACTCTGCCTTGTTCAAACTCTCCCAGCGAGGCACAATGTACCCAAACAACTTCCCTTTTATCATCTTTTTTAAATTCAACAATTTTATCAAAAAGCTCTTTTCGTCCATCTATCCAGAGTTTTGCTTTTTTGTTTTTGAGGGAATAAATTCGGATTAGAAATGAGTAAATATGTATTGCAAAGCTATAGAGTGTTCGCATATTTAATTATCTAAAATAAAAGGCTTCGGGCTTACGCTTATATACCGGAATTATCCATGCAGCTTTGATGCCAAGCATCATAACCAGCATTTCATCATCAATTTTTTCGGCAGCAACAAAGTCAATGGATCTCCTATTTTTTGTCCAAGCCATATTAAAATCTATGCCTGCATATCCATTAATTCTTTGTCTTTTGTTGAGCCAAATATAGCCTAAAAATGAGTTTGCCGAAAAGCCATTGGAGAGTTTATCATATCCTTTTTTATAGTCTCCAACAATTTGTGGAGCAACATTCATAGGGTTGTTTATAAATATTTTATGCTCCAAAATGCCTGCTCCAAGCTTAAGCCAAATTCCGGAATTTCGACTATATGAGCTTACAGGGAATATCTTCCCAACACTAATATGCGAAGTCCAACCCCTTTCCATAAGTTTCACTTCGGCATACTCTCCGTTTCCGTCTATCAAAATTCCTTCGGGGGTTAGTATGTTTTCAAGATAGTTTTTTTCATCTTTCACCTCATTGCCAAAAAAGTAGGAGTAAGAAAAGTCGAAAGTCCAATTGCTTTTAAGTTTTGCGGTGTACGAAGCTCCAATTATGGCATTATTGCCAAATCTTGTTTTCATATCCGATAGCGGAATATGTGCTCCTGTGTGTAGCCCAAAAAAATGCACAACATCGCTGGAGTCAACAGCTTGTGCCGTTGAGGCTTTGTGGCAAAGTGTGAAAAAGCTTAAACTTGCAAAAAGCAGTGTGAGTTTTATCTGTTTTTTCATTATATTAAAAAGGTAGGTCGTCGTCTTCATCAGCTTGTTGTGGCTGAATGGGTGCACTCTCTATATTTGTTGGTGGTTGTGGAGATGAACTTTGTTGAGGTGCCGATCTTTGAATGTTTTCTTGTTCGGCTTTAGTTGTAAGCATTTGTATGCTGTCGGCAACTATTTCTGTAATATATCTTTTAGAACCATTGTCTTCCCACGAACGGGTTTTGATTCTACCCTCAACATATATCGACATCCCTTTTTTTAGATATTTTTCCGAAATTTCGGCTAATCCACGAAAACAAACAATATTGTGCCACTCTGTAATCTGTTGTCTTTCGCCGTTCGCGTCTCTATAATATTCTGTTGTAGCCAATGAGAATGATGCTTTTTTGTTGCCACCCTCAAAGGTATATATTTCTGGATCTTTTCCTAAGTTGCCAATTAAAATTGCTTTGTTAACGCCCATAGTTTTATCTTTTAAATGTGAATGTAATAATGGTAAATTCAAGAAAAAGGCTTTAGTTCTTACCTTTTTCCATGCAAAATTCAATAATCAAATCAATAACGCCCGAATAGTTGAGCTGATTAGCCTTCTCCCAGTCTGAACAAGCTCCTTCATAATCTTTCAATTCATATTTAGCCAAGCCTCGAAGATGATAAACTTCAGCATAGTTGGATTGCAGTTGCAAGGCTTTGTCATAATCTGCAATGGCTTCTTTATATTGATTTAAGCTGTGTTTAGCTTGACCTCTAAAGGCTAAAATATTGGGGTCGTTTGATTTTAACTTATATGCTTTTTCAAAATTTTCTAAAGCATTTTCAAACTGCTGTTTGCTCATCAATTTTATTCCCTTGTTGAGGAATTCGGTGGCACTTTGTGCCGAAACCACTGAAAAAGATGATAGCAGTAGAATTACAAATAAATATTTTAATGTTCTTTTCATGGCAGTTTTATTATTCTATATAATCTTTACAAAACTCAATAATAAGTTCCAAAACCCTACGCTCACCCTTTTCATAAGATTTTTCCCAATCTTCGCAAGCTCCTTCCATATCTTTTAGTTCGGCTTTTGCCAGCCCTCTAAGGTGATAAACTTCCGAATAATCGGGCTCAAGAGAGATGGCTTTGTTGTAGTCTTCAATGGCCTCTCTATACATGTTTAAATAATGTTTTGCTTGACCTCTGTGAGCATACAGCTCTTGGTCGCCGTTATCCATTGCAATGGCTTTGTCAAACAGCTCAATGGCTTTTCTATAGTTTTTTCGAGTAATCTGGTTTATGCCTTGATCTAATAGTTGCGTAGTTGTCTCTTGTTGTGCGTAGATAGAGAAACCCATTAAAGCAATAATTGAAATTAAAATTATTCTTTTCATTTTGTATTATTTTGTTCTTACATTAGAAATAATTTGTCAAAGTTATTAAATATAACGTTTTAAACGTCTCAAAATTACCTATTTTTTTCAATAGTACAAATATTAGCTCGTAAATAAAGCTAAATTATAGTTTCATCTCTACAACTTTCATACCATTACTAATGGGATAACCAATATCTTCGGCGTGGATTTTACCATTTTCGTCTCTGTAATAAGTTTTCGTTACAACAAAAAACATTTTAAAAGGTGCAGATTTAGGGTCTGAATAGTTGGCGATTTTTTGATCATATGAGTTGGATAAACTTATGGCTTTTCCAATCTCTTCAAGTTTTTCGTTTGCCAGATCTTCATCTCCATGAAAATTTGCATAATTCATCTCCATATTTAAAATTTCGATGCTATTTTCCACAAAATCCTTGTAAAAATACAAAAATGTGTATTCGTTTAGGCTGTCTATATTCAAAATAACAACGCTATCAACCACACTTCCAATAGGTAAGTTTTCTTTCAAATATAGGTTTATACTTTCGCTCAATTGCTCATGTAGTCGGTCTTTGGGCTTGCACGAGAAGATTGAAAACAGCAATGCAATAAAAATAATTCTCTTTAAAACTGACATAATATTTTTTCGATAAAATTATTAATTATTTTTGTTATACCAATTTGTATTAACTTAGTGCTTCTAAAAAAAGATAAGATTTGAATATTTATAGCTCAAAACAGAGGTGGAAATGGTTTTTGTTTGTGGTGGTAATTGCAATTTTTGTAGTTACCTTTATCTACTCTAATGTTGTTGTAAAACGCATTGCCGACGAGGAACGACACAAAATAACTATTTGGGCAGATGCCATTCAGCGAAAGGCTGCTTTGGTAAATTATACCGAAGAGTTTTTCGAAAGTATAAGAGCCGAAGAGAGACGCAGAGCCAATCTTTTGGCCAAGGCTTATAATAAATTAGCAAAAGCTGGCGACCACGAGGATATTGGATTTTATTTGGATATTATTTCCAATAATAAGACTATTCCAATAATTTTGACTGATGAAAATAGGAAGATTAATGGTGCTATAAATGTAGAATTTAGCACCGATACGGTGAAATATTTAGAAGGAGAGCTTTTAGAAGAGTTTTCGCAATATTCTCCCATAGCCATAAATTACTATGGAAATAAGTATTCATATTTATATTACAAAGAATCGAGAATTTATACCGATTTAAGGGATGTTTTGGAGGATTTAATAGAGTCGTTTTTCAATGAAGTGGCCGATAATTCTGCCTCTGTGCCAGTTATTATAACCGATAGCACAAAGACCAAAATTATTTTATCAGGAAATATAAAATTGGACGATAACTTCAGCTCTCATCAAACAGATTCTTTGATATTTGATATGTCGTTATACAACAATCCCATCGAAATTTATATTTCTGGGGTTGGCACAAGTTATGTCTTTTATAAGGAGTCGAAGCTTTTGTCGCAGTTACGTCTTTTTCCCTACATACAGTTTGCTGCCATTGCCGTTTTTCTCTTGGTTTCGTACTTGCTTTTTAGTATAGCTCGAAAATCGGAGCAAGATCAGGTTTGGGTTGGAATGTCCAAAGAGACAGCACATCAGCTGGGTACGCCACTGTCGTCGCTATTGGGTTGGATTGAAATTCTGAAATCTCAAAATGTAGATCAGTCTGTAATTCAAGAGCTGAAAAAAGATGTGGACAGATTGGATATTATAACGCAAAGATTTTCCAAAATAGGCTCCGACCCTGAACTTAAAGATGAAAACCTATATGAAGTCATTGAAGGTTTTGTGGATTACTTGAGGGCAAGGACTTCCAAAAAGGTAAATATTTTTGTTATAAATCTTGATGATAAAGAAATTATTGTACCTATAAACAAATATCTTTTTGAGTGGGTAATTGAAAATTTGTGCAAAAACTCCATAGATGCAATGTCTGGTGAAGGAAATATTACCATTGAAATGATGTCTGAAAAATCTAAAGTATTTATAGATGTAAGCGACACTGGAAAAGGAATTACCAAAAAAGAGTATAAAACAATTTTCAAGCCTGGCTACACTACAAAACTTAGGGGTTGGGGTTTGGGCTTGACCCTTGTTTATAGAATAGTTAGAAAATATCATAAAGGCGATATTTTTGTAAAAACCTCGCAAATTGGCAAAGGCACAAGTATCAGAATAATCTTAAAAAAACCGAAAAAATGATTACAAAAAAATCGAGTAGTGTTAAAGCTTTTGATGGAAAAAGCATACATCTTATGAGGTGGCTCAACGTCAACGGAAAACCTAAATTGGCACTTCATATAAATCACGGAATGGCTGAATATGTGGAACGTTACGACCATTTTGCAAGGTTTTTGTGTGAGAATAATATTGTGGTTTTTGCTCATGATCATCGCGGACATGGATATACGCAAACCGATGGCAAACTTGGTTTTTTTGACAAAACTGATGGCTGGGAAATTGTGGTAAGAGATATAAAAAGTGTTCACGAAGTGATAAAAGAAGAGTATCCAGATATACCATATATAATGTTGGGGCATAGTATGGGTTCATTTCTGTCCCGAACTTTTGCCATAAAATACCCCAATGATATTGATGGACTTATTTTGTCAGGAAGTGGTTATCACCCTGGTTCTAAGGCTATAATGGGTAAGCTTTTAGCTAATATTCAAAGAGTTTTATTCAAGCCACATTCCAGCAGTGCACTGTTGAATTATCTAACTTTTGGCTCGTACAATAAAACTTATGAGAATAAAAAAACAAAATTCGATTTTCTTTCAAGGGACGAAGAGGTGGTGAAAAAATATCTGGAAGATCCACTTTGTGGCTTTGTTTGTTCCAATTCATTTTTTAGTGATTTAATTTATGGTTTAGATTTTATACACAACGAAAATAACTTGCAAAAGATAAATAAAGAGACTCCTATTTATATTTTTTCTGGCGATGCCGACCCAGTGGGCGATTATGGTAAGGGGATTGAAAAAGTTTATGAAATGTATAAAAACTTAGGAGTTTCTGATATAAATCTAAAGTTATACACCGAGGGTCGTCATGAAATGCTTAACGAAATAAACAAAAAAGAGGTTTATAACGATGTGTTAGAGTGGATTAAAACACGCTTTGCAATAAATTAGTAAAATAAACTTTAGTCATTGTTTAATGTTTTAAAATTGTTAAAACACTAAAAGCATTCCTTTTGATGATTAATATTTTTTACCTTTACCTTGCAATGGTTTTGTAATGGAAAAACGATGGATATTTAAGGAACAATTTACCGATGCCGAGATTGAAAATTTTTCTCGACAGATAAATAATTTACACCCTATTTTAACCAAACTTCTATTACAAAGAGGAATTAATACTCGCGAAAAAGCAGTACGTTTTTTCAAACCTCAACTTAGTCATCTTCACGACCCATTTTTGATGAAAGACATGGACAAGGCTGTTTTGCGTCTTTCGGAAGCCATTGTAAAACAAGAGAAAATTTTGGTTTATGGCGACTATGATGTCGACGGAACTTCGTCGGTAGCTTTGGTTTATTCCTTTATTAGACCTCACAATAAAAACATAGAATATTATATTCCTGATAGGTATAATGAGGGTTATGGGCTTTCGGAACAGGGAATAGATTATGCCCACGAAAATAACTTTAAGCTTATAATAGCTCTAGACTGTGGCATAAAAGCGGTGGAAATGGTTGATAGGGCAAAAGAGTATGGAATTGATGTGATAATTTGCGACCATCACCGCCCCGGAACGGAACTGCCCAGAGCATGTGCTGTTCTCGACCCCAAACGAGAAGATTGTAATTACCCCTTTAAAGAGCTTTCAGCTTGTGGAGTAGGCTTTAAATTGGTACAGGCTTATGCTCAAAAATTTGATATTCCAATTCAAGAAATCACCAAATATTTAGACTTAGTTACAATAAGTATAGCATCTGATATTGTGCCAATAGTTGGCGAAAACAGAGTTATGGCCTATTTTGGACTGAAGATAATAAACACCCATCCACGCCCTGGAATAGAGGCTACCATACTTCAAAATATTTCATTAAAGAAGACTGATTTATCCAAAATACCACACAACTCAATCTTTAGCAAAGAGATTAAAATCAGTGATTTGGTTTTTACTGTGGGTCCACGAATTAATGCCGCAGGAAGAATGGATACTGGTAGAAATTCCGTTAAATTGCTCATATCCAAGTCGTTAAAAGATACTCTCCAAATCGGAAATACCATAAAAGAGTATAACGAACAAAGAAAAGAGGAAGACAAAAAAACCTTCACAGAAGCCATGGAGCAGGTGGAAGATAGTTTGAAGTTTAAAACAAAAAATTCTCTAGTAGTTTACAATCCACAGTGGCACAAAGGTGTTATCGGAATAGTGGCTTCTCGATTGGTAGAGAAATATTATAAACCCACAATAGTTCTCACAGGTTCGGATGGAATGGTAACTGGCTCGGCACGTTCGGTGAAAAATTTCGATATTTATGATGCCATCGAAAGCTGTAAGCATCTTTTAGAGCACTTTGGAGGGCATAAATATGCTGCTGGAATGTCAATTTTGCCCGAAAATTTAGATGCCTTTATTGAAGAATTTGAGAAAGTAGTGGGTAATACCATAGAAGAGGAAATGAAAACTCCTGAAATAGAAATAGATAGCGAATTAGATTTTAGTGATGCTTCAAATCCTGATTTCTATGATAAGCTAAAACTTTTTGAGCCCTTTGGTCCAGAGAACATGAGTCCAATTTTTTATACCAATGGACTTTATGATTCTGGAAATGCCCGAGTTCTTGGCAGTGGCGATGTTACACACCTAAAAATGGGAATTGTACATCAAAAAGTGGCAACTTACCCCATTTCGGCAATAGCTTTTGGTTTGGGACACAAAATAAATCTTGTCCGAAATTCCCAAAAATTTAGCATATGCTATCATGTGGAAGAAAATGTTTGGAACGAGCGTAAAACTCTGCAATTCAACATTAAAGGAATAAGAGATAATACGAAATAATCTGTTTTATTTATAAAACATCATCTCATCAATCACTTTTATTACAGCTTCAGGAACAATATATTTAATGCTTTTATCGTTTTGAATCATTTTTCTGATTTTTGAAGCAGAGATTTCAATTTGTGGTGCATCAACAATTTCAACATTGCCGTACAAGTCAGTTTCAGTAAGCTGTATATTACTACGTGGATAAACATATATTTTATAATTGTCGAGAATAACTTGATAGTTTTTCCACTTGCGAATATTTTGCAAATTGTCGGCACCCATTATTAAGCAAAATTCATAATTGGGATAATTGTCGCTTAAATATGCCAACGTAACTGTTGTGTACGAAGGTTGTGGCATATCAAATTCTATATCCGAACCTCTAAAATTCGCATTATCGTCAATGGCGAGTTTTACCATATATAATCTTTGTCGTTCGTCCAAAAGTGTGGGCTTTTCTTTGAGAGGATTTCGCGGTGAAACAACGAACCAAATTTGAAATAAATCGCTGTGTTCTTTAATATAATTTGCAATTATAAGATGTCCGATATGAATTGGGTTGAAAGAACCAAAAAAGAGTCCTATCTTTCGTTTGGGCTTCATTTTATAAAATTTTTTATGGTGTTGTATGTCTCTTCTATGGCGTCTTCTAAGACATCATTTACTATAATTTTGTCGAACTGCGAGCTGAAAGATATTTCGTAATTGGCTTTTGAAATCCGTTTTTGGATGGTTTCGTCGGTTTCTGTGCCTCTTTTTCTCAATCTGTTTTCTAACTCTTGAATGCTTGGTGGCATTATGAAAATGGACAAACTTTGTTCAGGAAACTGCTTTTTAATATTTATGCCACCTTTCACATCAATATCAAAAACCACATCTTTTGCATTTTTCCAAATTCTGGAAACTTCGGATTTTAATGTGCCATAAAAATTGTTTTCATAAACCTCTTCCCACTCAACAAAAAGTTCGTCTTGAATCATTTTTTTAAAATCGTTGAGGTCTAAAAAGTAGTAATCTTTTCCGTCTATTTCGCCTTCGCGTTTGGGTCTGCTGCAGGCCGAAATTGAAAAGTCTAAAGGCAAGTCTGACGATAAAATGCTTTTAACTATTGATGTTTTGCCAGCACCCGATGGTGCCGAAATTATGATTAGTTTGCCATTGTGTTCCATAAATCAAATTTGTGCTAAATTACAAAATTCTTCTCGAAAACAGCAGTTGAAATAAAAAAGGTGAACCAAAATCAGTCCACCTTTGCGTTAGCTATAAAAATCTTAGGTGTATTTATCACCCATTTCGGCTTGAATATCATTTACAAATTGACGAATCATCTGTTCATCTTCTTTTTTGCAAATTAGCAGAGAGTTGTCGTTTTCCACAATAATATAATCTTCCAATCCTTGAACCACCACAAGTTTGTCCTTAGGCATAGAAATTATGGAATCTTTGGTGTTGTATATTCTAACATTTTTCCCACTTACAACATTATTGCTTTCATCTTTTTCTCTAATTTCGAAAAGAGAACCCCAAGTTCCAAGGTCTGACCATCCAAAATCGGCTGCTAAAACATAAACATTGGGAGCTTTTTCCATCACGCCATAGTCTATGGAGATGTTTCGGCACACTTCGTACGATTTTCTAATAAAGCCCTCTTCAGCTCTGGTGTTGAAAAGGTCTGCACCTTCGTCAAAGAGCTCGTACATATCGGGCAAGAACTCTCTAAATGCTGTATCAATCGTTTTTAGGTTCCAGATAAAAAGTCCGGAGTTCCACAGAAAATCGCCACTTTGTAGAAAATGTATTGCCATTTCTAATTCTGGTTTTTCTGTAAAAGTTTTCACTTTATATATTTTTTCACCACCGTCCAAACTCTGCTCATCATTATATTGTATGTATCCGTAGCCGGTGTCGGGGCGACTTGGTTTTATTCCCAAAGTAAAAATATAGTCGTTTTTAGAGGCTGCTTCCAAGGCAATTTTCACAACTCTCACAAACTCATCTTCGTTAAGAATAATATGGTCTGATGGTGCTACAACGATATTAGCATTGGGATTTATTTTTCTGATTTTATAGTTTGCAAGGGCAATGCAAGGTGCTGTATTTCTTCGGAATGGTTCTGTGATTATTTGGTTTTCAGTGATTTCTGGAAGTTGTTCTAATATTAGTTCTTTATATTGTTCGTTGGTGGCAATATAAATATTTGCTGTGTCGCAAACTCTTTCCAATCGGCGGAAAGTTTTTTGAATTAAGGTTTCTCCAGTTCCGAGAATGTCGATAAATTGTTTTGGACGTGCAGTTTTACTCATGGGCCAAAATCGGGCTCCAACTCCACCAGCCATTATAAGACAATAGTTATCTGATTTCATTTTTTATATTTATTGGTTTTACTTTTGCTATGGGATTAAAGGCGTAAATTCTACTTTTTGGAATTGTTTCGCAATAGATTAATTTGCGTTTTTGTTCTTTAATGCAAAATTTTCTGCCACGAAAAACAAAGACATCTCCAATTTTTAAATTGGTAATATATATGCTTTCATCATCTTCCGATGCCGGATTTTCGTTGTATTTGTCTAAGGTTTGTGAAAGTACTGTGTCGTATTGTGTTGCTGATTTTATATTGTTCACATGCGAAATCAACGCACTACTTATGTCGCTGGGAAAGTAGTTTTTATTTATGAGAGGAATTAAAAGTTTGGCATATTCGTTTTTCCATTCATCTCCGTGAGATTTTACTTTATTTTGGTACTTGTCCCACACCTTCAAATGTGCCAATTCGTGTATGAAAGTTATAAAAAAAGCATAAGGGTTTAGTGAGCCATTTACTGAAATTCTGTGATAATTTCTATTGCCTTGCTTGGGCGAAAAGTCTCCTAACTTGCTCACTCTGTGTGCTGCAATTTTAAATTGAAAGCTACCTTTTGCAACCACATCGGCGATGTAGGAAGCAATTTTTTTGGTGGTATATTCTTCTAATATATTTTTATATTGTGTAGTGTTCATCTATATGCAAGCTTGAGTTTTGAGAAAATGTTGCACAACCGCAATCTCTAACGCGTTTGTACCTTTTGCGAGCACTATTGTTGTGCCTTCTGCTGTTACATGAAACCAAGGTGCTGCAAATAATTAGCAAGCATAAAAAGAATAATAAGTTTTGTTTACGCATATACTGCTTTAAAATTACATTATTTTTCAAAGATACAAGAATTTATTGTTCCAATGAAAGGATAACGTAACTTTTTTACAAAAATTATCATTATCCATAAGTTTTAGATTTATATCTTATGAAATGCTTGATAGTATAAAAAAAGCCTTATTTTTGCAATATGATATTTGCAGACAGTCACACACACATCTATCTTTCTAAGTTTAATTCTAAAGGAGATAGTGCCATTGAAAGAGCCCTTGATGCAGGTGTAAAATATATGGTTTTACCCAATATTGACCTAAAGAGTATTAAAGCAGTTTTTGAGCTTAGTAGGAGGTATAAAGACAATTGTTTTGCCACCATGGGTTTGCATCCAACCAGCGTTAAAGAAGATTGGAAAGAGGTTTTGGGTGTAATGGAAAAAGAATTGACACAAAACAGAGAAATTATATATGCCGTTGGCGAAGTGGGAATTGATTTGCACTGGGACACTACGTTTATAAAGCAGCAGCAAGAGGCGTTGGAAATGCAGGCAAATTGGGCAATAGAAAATAATTTGCCCATAATAATTCATAGCCGAAAATCGCATAGAGAAATCATGGATGTCTTGGGTAAATATAAGGGTAAGCTAAGAGGGGTATTCCACTGTTTTTCAGAAGGGTATCAAGAGGCGGTTGAGGTTTTAGATTTGGGCTTTTATTTGGGTATCTCAGGTGTTGTTACATACAAAAACAGTAACTTAGCCGAAGTTGTTAAAAAAACTGGACTTGAAAAAGTTGTTTTAGAAACCGATGCACCATGGTTGCCACCCGTTCCATATAGGGGCAAAAAAAATGAAAGTAGTTATATACCCATAATTGCAGAATATATTTCTAAATATATTAATGTACCATTGGAAGAAGTGGCAGAGCATACAACCAATAACACACTAACATTATTTAATATAAAATAGGGGTCTTAAAATATGGAGAAGCAAATTTTAGTAATCTACACAGGCGGAACTATTGGAATGATAAAAGATGCTGATAGTGGAGTTTTGAAGCCTTTTAATTTTAAGAATATATATGAGCAATTGCCCATGTTGAGGCAGTTTAACTACAAAATAGATTTTCTCACTTTCGAAAATTTGATAGATTCATCGGATGCCGACAAAGCTTTTTGGATTGAACTTGCCACCAAAATTGAGGACAATTACGATAAATATGATGGGTTTGTTGTTCTTCATGGCTCCGACACAATGTCGTACACAGCCTCTGCATTGAGTTTTATGTTTAATAATTTAAACAAGCCAGTTGTGCTAACGGGTTCTCAACTTTCGTTGGCAGAAATTAGGAGCGACGGGCGAGACAATATTATAAACGCCATTGAAGTAGCGGCTGCATATAAAGGAGATATACCCATGGTTCCGGAGGTTTCTATCTGTTTCGAAAATAAAATATTAAGAGGAAATAGAACCTTAAAAAACAATGCTGAAAATTTTGAAGCTTTTATTTCGCCCAATTATCCGCCCTTGGCTGAGGTTGGGGTAAATATAAAATACAATCGTGAATTTATACATTATAATAATGAGAGCAATTTTTCGGTAAACAAAAACATAGATGAGCGTATTGCTGTTATAAAACTTTTCCCTGGAATTTCGTCCAAAATTATAGAGGCAGTTTTGGAGGTTGATGGCATTCAGGCGGTTATCTTAGAGACCTATGGCTCGGGTAATGCACCCACAACCAGAGAGTTTTTAGAAGTGTTGAAATCTGGCATCGAAAAGGGGATAATTATTGTAAATGTAACTCAATGCACCAAGGGCAGTGTTCAGATGGGGAAGTACGAAACAGGTAAGCAGTTGGAGGAAATTGGTATTATTGGGGCTTGGGATATGACCACAGAGTCGGCAGTTACAAAATTGATGTGTCTATTGGGTCAATTGGATAATAAAGATGATGTAAGAACGATTTTTCCTCAAACATTAAGGGGAGAAATCACTTTAGAATAGCAATTTTTTAAGTTTTTCGGCAAAATGCAGTTATAAAATTGAAAAGAAAAGCCCAAAAATTATTTGTAATAAAAATTTTTTGTACATTAGCACCTTGAAATATAATATAATTTCGACAAACGTTCTTAGGAGAGATGGCCGAGTGGCTGAAGGCGCACGCTTGGAAAGCGTGTAAACGTTGAAAGCGTTTCATGGGTTCGAATCCCATTCTCTCCGCAAAACATATAGAAAACACAATAAAAATAAAAATAAAAAGTTAAATTAAAACGTAATCATCAATAAGTAAAAAAACTATGAAAAAATTATTTGCTTTATTAGCTATCACAGGAATTCTAACATTCGGAATTTCAACGCAAGTTATGGCACAAGAAGATGCTAACGCTGAAAATGTAGAGGCAACTGAAGATGCAGTTGAGGAAGTTGTTGAAGAAGCAGCTGATTTAGAAACTGATACAGCAGTTCCAGTTGAGCAAGAGAGAGGCTTCCACCAAGTACTAAAAGATAAATTTATTGAAGGTGGTGCTGGATGGATGGCTCCAATTCTAATTTGTTTAATCTTAGGTTTAGCATTCGTTATCGAAAGAATTATTTACCTTAACCTTTCAACTACTAACTCTAAGAAGCTTTTAATGAGCATCGATGACGCAATGAAAAACGGTGGTGCTGAAAAAGCTAAAGAAATCTGTAGAGATACTCGCGGACCATTGGCAAGCGTGTTCTATCAAGGTCTTGACCGCTACGAAGAAGATATTGATATTATCGAAAAATCAGTAGTTTCTTACGGTGGAGTTCAAATGGGACGTTTAGAGAGCAACCTAGTTTGGGTAGGTCTATTTATTGCATTGGCACCCATGCTTGGTTTCTTAGGTACGGTAATTGGTATGGTTCAAGCTTTTGACGCCATTGAAGTTGCAGGTGATATTTCTCCAACAGTTGTTGCTGGAGGTATGAAAGTTGCTCTTCTTACAACCGTATTTGGTCTTATAGTTGCTATTATCCTACAAGTTTTCTATAACTACTTGGTTTCAAAAATTGAAAGTTTAGTTGACACTATGGAAGATGCTACAATCACTTTCATGGATATTATCGTAAAAAACAAAAGATAATATTAGAATCACAAAAAACTTTTAAAAACCTATAATTATAGATTATGAGAAACAAGATAATAAACATAGTAATATTTGCATTGGGAGTGCTGGCTAGTATTGCAACTATCATGTTTGCAATGAAATACAACGCCCTTGAAGAAGGCTCTGGGTCTCTATTCCAAAACTTTGCCATGTACACTACCTATGTAATGTTTTTCCTAGCTCTGTTGTTTATGGCAGGTTTTGCAATCTACCAAATTATAAGCAACTTTAAACAAGCAAAAATTGGGCTATTGGGAATTGCAGGGATAGTTATTCTATTCGTAATAACATACATGCTCTCTGGTGCTTCAAATTCAGCAGTAGAGCAAAAATTTGAAATTACAAGCCAACTTTCAAAAACAGTTAGTGCCGGACTTTTATCCACATACCTACTGTTTGTAATAGCATTCTTAGCTATTGTGTGGACAATAATTTCAGGAAGATTTAAAAACTAAAAAAAAGGATATTAATATGGCTAAGAAAACACCAGAATTGAACACCGGATCGATGGCCGATATTTCTTTTCTACTCTTAACCTTCTTCTTATTGACCTCTTCAATCAATACAGATCAGGGTATTTCACGTGTACTTCCGCCTCCAATTCCGCCAGATGCTGAAACTCCAGACATCAACCGTAGAAACGTAATGGAAGTGTTGTTAAATCAATACGACCAGTTGATGGTTAACGGTGAACCCGGCGATATATCAGAACTGAAAGATGAGGTGGTTCGTTTTATTGAAAACCCAGCTGATGATGAAAATTTATCAGGACATAGAATCAGAGAAGTTGATTATATCGGTTCTGTGCGTATTAGTGAGGGAGTAATTTCGCTACAAAATGACAGAGGTACTTCCTATGATATGTATATTCAAGTACAAAATGAACTTACAAAAGCTTTTAACGAAATGCGTGATAAAGTGGCAATGCAAGCCTTTGGCAAAAGATATGTTGACCTCGAAGACGAGGACCATCGTAAAGCCGTAGGTAGAGCAGTACCACAAAGTATTTCAGAAGCTGAACCTAAAAATATTGGAGGTAAATAGTATGGGAAGATTTACAAAAGCAGGGAAAAAAGAAACACCAGCCATTAACACTGGCTCAATGTCTGATATTATTTTTATGTTCCTGTTCTTCTTTATGGTAATTACAAAGATGCGTGAAAGCACTTTGTTCGTTAGAGTAGAACCACCAGGAGCAAGCGAAATCCAAAAATTAGAGAAGAAAAGTTTAGTGAGTAGTATATATGTTGGACCACCCATAAAAAGCGAAATGTATGGAACCGAGCCAAGGATACAACTCAACGACCAATTTGCAGAACCTCATAATGTTCCAGAATTTGTTGCTGCCGAAAAAATGGCACGTAACGAAGTGGATAGAGGGCAAATTATAAACTCTCTTAAAGTGCACAGCGAAGTTAAAATGGGTATAGTTACGGATATCAAACAAGAATTACGTAGAGCTGACTCAAGAAGAATTAACTACGCAACAAAAAAGAAAGTAAACTAAGAATATTAGTTCAATACAAAAAAGGCTTCCACTCGGGAAGCCTTTTTTGTATATCATAATGAGTTTTTTATTTGCTATACTCTATTGCAGCTTTAACAAAGTGAACAAACAGAGGGTGATGATTTGCTACTGTGCTTTTATACTCTGGGTGAAACTGCACTCCCACATACCAAGGATGAGATGGAAGCTCTATAATTTCAATAAGTTCAGAGTTGGGGTTGATACCCGAGAAAACCATTCCTTTTTCCTCAAATTGTTCTTTGTAGTCAATATTAAACTCATATCTGTGACGATGTCTTTCGTGGATAAGTTCACTGCCATATATATCAAAAGCTTTAGTGCCTTTGGAAATCTGACAAGGGTATGAGCCCAAACGCATTGTTCCCCCAATTTTGGTCAAACTCTTTTGTTTTTCCATAATATCTATAACAGGGTTTTGGGTGTTCTTGTCAATTTCAAAAGTGTGTGCATCTTCTATATTGAGAACATTTCGGGCAAATTCTATGGCTGCACATTGCATTCCCAAGCAGATACCAAGAAAAGGTATTTTGTTTTCGCGGGCATATTTCACGGCTGTTATTTTGCCCTCTATACCACGCTCACCAAAACCGGGTGCAACTAATATACCACTACAATTACTCAGCTTCTCTTCAACATTCTTATTGTTGATATTTTCTGATTGAATCATTTTCAGTTTAACGTCCACATTGTTGGAAACACCAGCGTGAACAAAGGCTTCGCAAATGGATTTATATGCATCCTTAAGCTCAACATATTTACCCACAAGGGCTATGTTTACCTCTTTTTGTGGGTTTTGAAGTTTGTCCAAAAAGTCGTTCCAGTCGTTTAGGTCTGGTTCTGGAAAACTTTTCACTTCCATTTTTCGAAGCACCTCCACATCAAGAAGTTCTTTGTGCATCAAAATAGGAACTTCGTAAATAGACTCTGCGTCTATGGATTCAATCACAGAACTGGGTTCAACATTGCAAAACAGAGCTATCTTATTTCTCATTGCCTCGTTTAGGTGCTTCTCGGTTCTACAGATAATAATATCGGGCTGAACTCCTTGCTCCAACATTGTTTTCACAGAGTGCTGAGTTGGTTTGGTTTTAAGTTCGCCAGCGGCAGCCAAATATGGCACCAATGTAAGGTGAATGGTTAGTGCATCTTTGCCCAGCTCCCATTTCATTTGACGAATGGCTTCTATAAATGGAAACGATTCAATATCGCCAACAGTTCCACCAATTTCTGTAATAATAAAATCGTACTTATCGCCTTCAGAAAGGGTTTTGATACTGGTTATAATTTCGTCTGTTATATGTGGCACAACCTGCACTGTTTGTCCCAAATATTCGCCCTTACGCTCTTTGTTTATAACCGATTGGTATATTTTTCCGGTGGTAACATTGTTGGCTTGCGATGTGGGGACGTTAGAAAATCTTTCGTAGTGTCCAAGGTCTAAATCGGTTTCGGCACCATCTTCTGTAACATAGCATTCGCCGTGTTCATATGGGTTTAGTGTGCCTGGGTCGATATTAATATATGGATCTAATTTTTGAATTGTTACCGAAAATCCGCGAGCCAGCAAAAGCTTAGCCAAAGAAGATGAAATAATTCCTTTTCCCAATGAGGAGGCCACACCTCCAGTAACAAAAATATATCTTGGAGTCCGATCCATAATTTTTTTAATTTTGATGTTTCTTTAAATAAAAATGAAATACAGAACTATATTCCGTATTCCGTTGCAAATATCGAAAAACTTAGACAGAAATAAAACTTTTAGCCTTTTTATTATTTGTTAATGGTACAATTAAATACTAAAGATACTGCTTCAGGTTAGTGTTTTTGGAGTTTTGCTTTAGTCTTCTGATGGCTCTCTCTTTGATTTGTCGAACTCTTTCGCGCGTTAAATCAAATTTTGCACCAATCTCTTCCAATGTCAGTTCGTGCGACTGACCAATGCCATAATATAGATTAACTATCTCTTTTTCTTTATCACTCAAGGTTGAAAGAGTGCGTTGTATTTCAGAAAATAGTGATTCTTGAATAAGAGATGAATCGGTATTTGGTGCGTCATCTGGAACAAATGTGTCAACAAATTTCAAATCGTCATCTGGAACAACAGGTGCATCCATTGATACATATTTTGAGCTAATTTTCAATACATCATTAATTTTGTACTCAGGAATATCTAAGGCATGTGCAATTTCTTCTATGCTTGGCTGACGCTCAAGTATTTGCTCCAATCGAGCTATTTCCTTTTTTACTCTATTTAGCGAACCAACTTGGTTTAAAGGTATTCTCACTATCCTAGATTGTTCGGCAATAGCTTGTAAAATAGATTGACGAATCCACCAAACAGCGTATGAAATAAACTTAAAACCCCTTGTTTCATCAAATCGCTTGGCAGCTTTTATCAAACCCAAATTGCCTTCATTTATAAGGTCGGGCAGGCTTAAACCCTGATTTTGATACTGTTTTGCCACCGAAACTACAAATCGCAAATTGGCAGTTGTAAGTTTCTCTAAGGCTTGCTGATCACCAGCTTTTATTCGTTTTGCTAATTCCACCTCTTCTTCAGCAGTAACCATCTCCTCGCGACTAATATCTTGCAAATATTTGTCTAAGGCTCCAGATTTTCTGTTAGTAATTGATTTTGATATTTTTAGCTGTCTCATTATATAGTAGAATTATGGTGAAAATATGTTCTAATAAATAAAACCTTTAAGAGGGTTTTATGTTCAACGAAATTACAACAAAAATTCATAATTAAAAAATATAAAATTAGTTTTGTACTTTAAAAGTGTTGAATTTTATTACTAAACAAAAACATACTACACTCCAATGGTATAATAAACTTTCATACCGTTGGGATAGATGCCAATAATGTTCAATGTGCTGTTTTTGTATTTCAAAATTTCGTCAATTTGTTCAGTTTTGTATATCTCTGTTTTGTTAATGGAAATAATAATAAAACCCTCTTTTATTCCAGCATCTTTAAGCAAACCGTCGCTTAGTTTGCTCACCTGAATACCATTTTTGATTCTCAAACTTTGTTTGGTTTGTTGGCTCACTTCCGAAAAACTAGCACCAAGGGAACTTACAGCATCGCTTTGAGCTTTTTTAATGGTTTCAATGTTTCCATACATGTTTTTTAGTTCCACTTTGTAGCTTTTTATCCTTTTTCCCTCTTTTATTTTCAAAACAACTTCATCGCCCGGACGATGCTGGTTAAGTATCTCTTTTAGTTCGGCAAAAGAATTTATTTCGTGCTTATCGATGGAAAGAAGTATGCCACCAGTTTCAATGCCAGCTTCGTAGGCACCACCCCGAGGGTCGATGTATATTATGTAAATTCCTTTTATTTCGTCCAATTGTAGCTCGTTGGCTAGCTTTCCGTTTATTTCCGAAAAAGATGCCCCCAAAAATGCCTGCTGAACTATGCCACAACTTATTAAATCTTCACTCACTTTTTTCACAATATTGGAAGGTATAGCAAAGGAGTAGCCAGTATATGAACCTGTGTTTGAGGCTATTGCTGCATTTATCCCAATAAGTTCACCCTTGGTGTTTACCAATGCCCCACCGCTGTTGCCTTGGTTTACAGCTGCATCGGTTTGAATAAAAGTGTCAATATTGCTATTTTTGCCCAAAATGTTCAAGTTTCGAGCCTTGGCACTGACAATTCCAGCGGTAACGGTGGAGGTTAAATTAAAAGGATTACCCACAGCCAAAACCCACTCCCCAATTTTTACATCATCTGAATTTGCAAAATTAATATTGGGTAGATTATTGGCTTCTATTTTCACCAAAGCTAAATCTGTGGAGGGATCGGTGCCAACAATTTCGCCTAAAAATTCTCTTTTATCATTCAAAGTGATGCTTATCACCGCTGCATCTTGCACAACATGGTTGTTGGTAACAATATATCCATCCTCAGAAATAATCACGCCAGAGCCAGTGGCTACAATTGGATATGATTTGCTTGGACTTCGTAAGCCAAAAAAGTCTAAAAATGGATCGCTAAAACCAAAGAAATCATCATAGACACTACTTTTTCTTTCAAATTCGGTTTTTATATGCACAACCGAGTGTACAGTTCTTTCGGCAGCTTCGGTAAAGTCTAATTGTCTAACCGCTTGAGCTTGCACATTTGAAATAAAAAAAATAAAAATAAATGAATTAAAAATCTCTCTCATTTTTCTATCGTTTTTAATGCTAAATAATAACGCAAAAAACTTGCCTTTTATGTCTAATTTTGGGTTAAGGAATGTTAAATGTTAAAATGCTGGGTGTTTTCTTTCTTTGGAACTTATTGTTGCAATATGAATTAGATAAAAAAGTGCTTTTTTAATCAGTATAAGATTGATGTTTTGCCATTTTGTCAGTTTAATTTATTAATTTTGTCAGTTTAATTTATTAATTTTGTCAGTCAAACTTTTTGAGATGGACATACAGAGTGTAAAATTACGATTTGATATAGTTGGAAATTCTAAGCAGCTGGAGCAGGCAATAAATATAGCTTTGCAGGTTGCACCAACGGATTTATCTGTTTTGATAACTGGTGAAAGTGGAGTGGGCAAGGAGGTTTTTCCTCAGATAATTCATCAGTTTGGAAGTCGGAAACATGGAGCATATATAGCTGTAAACTGTGGCGCTATTCCTGAGGGGACAATAGACTCCGAGCTTTTTGGACACGAAAAAGGTTCTTTTACAGGTGCCCACGAAGCCCGAAAAGGATATTTTGAAGTTGCTGATGGTGGCACAATTTTTCTCGACGAGGTTGCCGAAATGCCCTTGGCAACTCAAGCACGACTTTTGAGGGTTTTAGAGTCGGGAGAGTTCATTAGAGTAGGCTCTTCCAAAACTCAAAAAACAAATGTAAGGGTTGTGGCAGCTACAAATGTGGATGTGCAAGAGGCTGTTTATGCAGGAAAATTTAGAGAAGATTTATATTACAGACTCAACACAGTTCCCATAAAAGTATTGCCTCTCAGACAAAGAAAAGAGGATATTCTATTACTATTTAGAAGGTTCTGTGTGAGTTTTTCAGAAAAATTTAGAATACCAGTAATTGAGCTAAGTGAGGATGCTGAAAGAGTTTTGGTAAATTATCGTTGGCCCGGAAATATTCGTCAACTAAAAAATGTTGCAGAGCAGATGTCCATAATCGAAAAAGATAGAATGATAGATAGAGACACGCTTTTGAAATACTTGCCCAATGATGCCATGTCGTCTGACTTGCCTGTCATTTATAGAGGTCATTCAAAAAATGTTTCGGAAAATTTTGAAAGAGAATTGATTTATAATTTCTTATCGGATTTAAAAAGAGATGTAAACGATCTAAAAGGCTTAGTTTCTGAAATTATAAAGCATGGAAATATTAGTCCAGAATTTATTCGCAAGGCTTCAGACTTAACCCATAGCGATGTTCCCAGTCAACGTTTTTCAGATGCATACGATGCTACAATTATTCCCACGCCAAGCCAAGAGATAGAAAATTATGATTTCGAAGAACATGATTATGAAGAAACGGTGGCATTGGATCAGAGTTTATCGGTGCAAAAAGCCGAAAAAGATTTAATAATCAGGGCGTTAGAGAAACATGATGGCAAACGAAAAATGGCAGCCCAAGAGTTAGGTTTCTCAGAAAGAACGCTGTATAGAAAAATTAAAGAGTATAATATTACATAAGTTTTTATCACAATTGAGTTGTTGGAAATGAAAAAAAGAGTTTTAGTAATTTTGGTCCTTTATGTGAGCTTGCTTGGCATCAGCTCATGCGGGATATACTCATTTACGGGTGCATCAATACACCCTGAGGCAAAAACTGTGAATATTAAAAGATTTCCCAATATGGCACCAATGGTCAATCCCTCGTTGAGCCAAGAGTTTACGGAGGCTCTACAAGAGAAATTTCAGAGACAAACAAGTTTGATCTTGGTCGATGGTTCTGCCGATTATGAGTTTGAAGGTGAAATTGTAGGATACTCAACGTCGCCAGTGGCAATTCAGGGTGATGAAACAGCAGCAATGAATAGGCTTACAATAACGGTAAATGTTCGATTTAGCAATCGCTTCAATGAAGATGAAAATTTTGAGCAAAGATTTGGAAGATATGTAGATTATGACAGCAACAGAAATCTTTCCGAAATAGAATCCGAATTGGTAAAGCAGATAAATGAAGTTATTGTAGAAGATATATTTAACAAAGCAGTAGTTAATTGGTGATATAAAAAATAGAAAAATGTTGAAAACAGAATTTTTGTCGCTTTTAAAAGAACCTCAAAAAACAACAGAGTTTCATATAAACATTTTGGATAATGTTTGTGAAAAATATCCATATTTTGCATCGGCTCAAATGCTAAAGGCATTGGCAAAATCTAAGCAAAATCCAAATTTAAGACGAGATATTGCTCAGCAAGCCTCCTTTAGTTGCTACAATTCTGACGTGCTTTTTCAACTGCTTTTTCCAGAGTATATTGTTGTGATTGAAGAAAAAATGGAAGATGAAGTAGAGGTCAAATCAGAAACTATTCCCGAAATTATTGCAGAAAAAGAAGTGGAAAAAGAGGTGAAACATACAGAAAGCCGCTCGGACGACATTGAAGATGCAAGGAAGATTTTGGAAGCGAGACTAAAAGAGATAGCCAATAAAAAAGAAGAACAAAGTGAAGAGAAACCAGCTACCCAAAAGCAAGATATTGATGATTTGGTGAACACTTTTAGTAGTGGAACTCCAAAAATAGTTTTAAAACAGACCGCCGAAGAGAGCGAAAATATGAAGAATTTGGCGGAGAAAAGTCTTGTTGAGCCGGAAGACCTTTCCAGCGAAACTTTGGCGAAAGTGTATGTGCGTCAGGGGCATTTTGATAAGGCTTTGAAAATATATAATGGATTAAGTTTGAAAAATCCAGAAAAAAGTACTTACTTTGCACTCCAAATTGAAGAAATTAATCGATTAAAAAACAAATCAAAAAAGTAATAGTATGTTTGTATTCCTAATGATTTTGGCAATTATCGCCTGTATATTACTGATATTAATTGTATTGGTTCAAAATCCAAAAGGTGGTGGTTTGGCTTCAAACTTTTCATCTCAAAACCAATATATGGGTGTTAGAAAAACCGCTGATATTTTAGAAAAAGCCACTTGGGGCTTAGCAATTGCAATTGTTGTAATTAGCTTCTTGGCAGCTTTTTCGGTGCCTCGTGCAAATGTTGTTGACGACTACAATATGCCACAACAGCAAACCGAGATGCCCATAGAATAAATCAGAAAACATTGAAAAAAGTGCAGGCTTAGCTTGCACTTTTTTGTTTTATACCGATTGGTGGAAAAAGACAAACGCCTAAATCTACAAGATTTAGGCGTTTGTGATTCTGTGACTCCGTCAGGACTAATATAATGTAAATCAAAATAAAACGCTATAAATCCAAATCAATATTAAACCCATGTATTTACGGGCTTTACAAGGGCTTATATTTTTTACCACCTTTAAAAGCAATTTAATTAACTTCACTTTATTTGTTCATTTTTTGTTCATTTTTATTATCTTTGATGAAATTCTAAATATTAAAATTATGGCAAATGTGAAATTTCAATATCGTTCCAAGAAAGATAATGCACAAATTGAAATCCGTTTCACGTTCAAAGATGAGAACGGAGTGTTTAAATCTTACTACACACGCACACAATTAGAAGTTAGTAAGGAGTTTTTTAATGATTATCAAAAAAAGACAGATTTTAGAGATACGGACAAAAAGAATCTAAAAACTGAAATTGACAATCTTTATAATGAACTGAATACTTTTATTCAGAATGCTTATAATAATGCTAATGAATCAATCACTAAAGATTGGTTAAAGAACGTAGTAGATGAATACTACAATCCACCAAAAAAAGAAAATGAACTTCCTACAAAGCTACTTCCATACTTTGATTATTTTTTATCATTGAAAGAAAGGGAGGTAAAAACTGGAACATTACGAAAGTGGAAAGTAGTAAGGAATAAAATAGCACGTTTTGAAAAAGACAAAAGAAAGAAGTATTTCATCAAAGATGTAAATTCTAAATTTTTGGAATCGTTCCAAGAATGGAGTATAAAAAACGAATATGAAAATTCAACTACAAACCGTAATTTTAGAGATGTGAAAGCCGTATGCGTTCATGCTCGCACACGAGGGATTGAAGTAAGCAATGAATTAGATTATTTGAAATCTAATCTAAAAAAAGAAAAGAAATTCATTATCACATTATCCATTGATGAACTGGAGCGAATCCACCGCATGAATGGTTTACCTAATTATTTAGACAACGCAAAAGACTGGCTACTAATATCATGCTACACAGGGCAAAGAATAAGCGATTTTATGCGTTTCAATCCTGATATGATACGAACGGAGCAAAAACGTAAATTCATTGATATAACGCAAGAGAAAACAGGAAAAAGCGTATCTATTCCACTACTTCCAACCGTTCAAAAAATATTAGATAAAAGGAACGGAAATTTTCCCCGTGCAATATCACACGAGAAATATAATGAGTACATAAAAGAAGTATGTAAATTGGCTGAAATTGATGAGGTTATTGAGGGAAAAAAAGAAATCAAAACAGACAAGGGGAACAGGCGTAAAGAAATTGGATTTTATCCTAAATATGAACTTATCACTTCACACACTGGCAGGCGTTCATTTGCAACTAATTTTTATGGTAAACTTCCAACTTCATTTTTAAAAGATATTACGGCACACAGCACGGAATCAATGCTATTAAATTATATTGGAAAGACTTCCAAAGATACAGCGATTGAATCCTACGATATTTTAATGAAAAGTATAAATTCTAAATAATACGATTATGGATAACGAACAATGGAAAAAGCTAAGGGAATTTTTTACAAAGATTGATTTTTTCCCTACTCATAATTTTGAGGAAATGAAAGAATACCGATTGAAAGAAATTGGAAAAAGAAAAGCGATTGAATTTTTTCAAGAAATGAAAAATAACGGAAACGAACCCACACAATCCGACTTTGATTTTTTTGAAATAGAATTTTTGAAAAATGAACTTTCTTTGATTGATGAGAAAATAAAAGATGTTTCAATTTCTAATAAATTACAGTTAGAAAAATACAGAAAACATATTGAATTATTATTGAGCGAGGGAACGGAATCCGATAAACAAGAGCAATCCGAATCAAAGAATAAAATAGGACGTAAAAAAGTAGAAGTAAAAAACGCAAAAGATTATCTAACTTTTAATGATATGAATAAAGCTAAATTCATTGATTTACTCAAAGAAAAATATTCAAATTGTGAACCAAAAACGATGAGTCACTTGATATTAGTGTTACTTGAAAAAACATATTTAGAAAAGGTTACTAATAAAGAGCTAAAGGAATCATTTTGTGAAATTCTCAATGTGGAACAATCACAAACAAATTTTAATAGATACATGAGTGGAAGCAGTATTGATGAATCGCTAATAAAATCAATAGAAAAAACCGTTTTAAACTTGATTTATGATAATT